>DAOTUE010000097.1:0-24052 GCA_034436975.1 Chloroflexaceae bacterium | reverse complement strand
CCAACCCCGACAGCAACGCCAACCCCGACAGCAACGCCAACCCCGACAGCAACGCCCGTCCCCGATGCTTACGAGCCGGACAATAGCTGCAACACTGCCCGAACTATTCCCACAAGCGGTGCAATCCAGCAACATACTTTCCATACCGCGACAGACACGGACTGGAGCCGCTTCGATGCTGTCAGCGGGACAACATACCTGATTGAGGCCGTGGCTCCCCCCGGCTCGCCCGCCGACATTGCGCTTGATCTCTTCTCGCGCTGCGAGGACACGCGGCCCGAGGTGAGCAAGTCCCCCTCGTTCACCTCCAATGTGCGGCTACGCTACACTGTGCAGACCACGACTCCGCACCAGCTTACCCTCCGCCTCCGCAATGATGCACCATCGCATGGCATAACAACAACATATCACCTCGCGGTTCACACGCTGCCCCTCACCCGTAGCGACACGTTCATCATTGTCGCGGGGGATCTTGGAGATGACAACCCACAGCAGCAGATCCTTACCCATATTGCCGCATCGCTCCGCCAGTTTCTCCTTGACCAGGGCTACCCCCGGTCCTCCCTCTACTATCTGCTCCCCGACGTGTACGATACCCCTATATTGACCGACAGCCTGAAAACAGCGATCACCTCGTGGGCGGGCCGCAAGACGGGCCAGGGGAGCATGCTTACACTCTACTTCATTGGGAGCGGCAGCAGCGATAGCTTCTTGCTCAATCGGCAGTACAACCAGGGTATCACCGCAGAGTTGCTCAATCGTTGGCTGAATGAGCTGGAGCAGCAGCGGCCCGACATCCGCATCAATGTTGTTATTGATGCGCCCGCCTCCGGCAGCTTCATCATCCCCCCCGGCAGCGTGAGCGGGGCCAGGCGCGTCGTCATCACCTCTGCCGCCGCCGATCAGCCCGCCGACACCTCGGCCCTCACAACAACGATGCACGACGCGCTCTTCTCCGAGTATTTCCTGGCCGCACTGCGACAGCAAACCAGCCTCTCTCACGCTTTCCTGCACAGCCAGCACGCGGTCTCCACCTTCGACCCGACCGGGCAAACGCCACAGATTGATGACCCCACAGATAGCGCAGAACAACGCGGGTTTCTCTTTGTCCACGCTGCCGACGCGCTCCCCTGGCCTCCCCACATTGCCGACCTGTCCCCCCCGATAGTCGGGGAAAACGGGCAGGGGCGTATCCAGGCAGTGGTGCAGGTTGCGGAGCCGGGCAAGGCGACGATTGAGGATGTCGTTGCAACGATTTTCCCCCCATCACGAGAAGGCGGCGATTTTGCCCCTTCCCGTGCAAGCGAGATGCTTTCGCCAGTGTGTGCCCTCCGTTCCGAGCCGCTCCCCACCGTGACGCTGGCCCTCAGTGACACCACCCGCCACCTCTACGAAGGGATATACCACGGCTTCACCATCAGCGGAACCTACCACATTGTCATTCAGGCCAGGGATAGCCAGCAACTTCTGGCAAGCCCCGCCGCCGTTGCGGTTGCCGTCAGCATTGAGCAAAATGGGGAGGAAGAGAAGAGCGCGGTTTATCTTCCACTCGTGCTCCGCTAGAGAGTTCGGTAGTATAATGGAGGAGGTAGAACGCCAGATTTGCGAGCGAGCGCATCTGTGGTAGAATCCGGTATGTCATGCTGCTTGAACTGCACATCAGCGATTTTGCAATTATTGAACAGTTGCACCTGCGCCTGGATAGGGGCTTCACGGTTTTGACCGGGGAAACGGGCGCGGGCAAATCTATTATTATTGACGCTCTCGGCACGCTCCGTGGGGAGAAGGTGGGGAGCGATTTTGTGCGGGCTGGCAGCAAACGAGCCCGCGTAGAGGGCGTTTTCAGCGTTTCCGACTGCCCCGGCGTTGTCCCCCTGTTGAAAGCATACGGGTTGTGGGGCGATGATGACGGTCAGGACAGCGTCCAGAATGATAGCCAGAATGATAGCCAGAACGACAATCGGAATGGCGACCAGAAGCGTGAGCAAGAGTATGCAGAGAATGACGACCTGGTTATCCTGACCCGCGAGATCAACGCCGAAAGTGGGCGGAGCGTGGCCCGCATCAACCGGCGGGCCGTCAATATCGGCATCCTCCGCGAAATCGGGGAGCAACTGGTAGATATTCACGGACAACACGAGGGGGTATCGCTTTTCAATACCCGGACCCATCTCGATATGCTTGACCGCTACGGTAGCTTGCTTGCACTGCGCGAACGGGTGGGGAATCTCGTGTTGCGCCTGCGCCAGGTGCGCGAGGAACTGGACACGATGCGCCAGGACGAAGCCCACCGCCACCAGCGTATTGAGGACCTGCGGTTGCTGCTTGACGATGTCCAGCAGGCCCGGCTTTCGCCCGATGAGGAGCAAGAACTGGTTCAGGAACGCAGCGTATTGCAAAATGCTGCACGTATTGCCGAACTGGTTGAGGTAGCCTACAACGCGCTCCACACTGGCGACGAAAGCGAGGTATCTCCCGTATTGCCTATTGTCGAGTTGATGGGACAGGTGATGACAAACCTGGAAGAACTGGCGACCCTCGACCCGGCGGCTCAACCGCTGGCCGACCAGGCTACCGACCTCCACTATCGCCTGGAAGATCTTGTAACCAATCTGCGGGGCTACCGCGATGGATTCGACTTCAACCCGGAGCGGCTCGACACGATTGAGGACCGGCTGTTTCTCATTCGTAGCTTGCAGCGCAAATATGGCAGCGATGTAGCGACGCTTCTCGAACGGGCCGCCACCGCCGAACAGGAGATCGAGCGGTTGAGCCACAGCGATACCTACATTGCCGAACTGGAAACCCGTGAGCGTGCGGCATTGAACGAACTTGGGAGCGTGGCGGGAGAGCTTTCGCAGAAGCGATACGCCACAGGACAGGAACTCTCCCAGGCTATTGAGGGAGCAATGGGCGACCTTGCTATGCCGCATGTGCGCTTTGCGGTGCATATTGTCCAGACGGAGGACCCGCAGGGGGTGCCGATTGCGTCCGTGCAACCTGCCGCCTCTGCGCCCGAAAACAACCAGTATCAACGCACACCTTTTCGCACCTGCCGCGTTTCCTCCACGGGCGTTGATCACGTTGAGTTTCTCATTTCGCCCAATCCGGGCGAACCACTGAAGCCTCTGGCCCGCATCGCGTCAGGCGGGGAGAGTTCGCGGTTGCTGCTGGCCCTCAAGTCTATCCTTTCACGGGTGGACGCGGTCCCTACACTCATTTTTGATGAAGTGGATGTGGGGGTCGGGGGACGGGCCGGCCAGATTGTCGGGCAAAAACTCTGGGCAATGACCGATGCGCACCAGGTCATCTGTATTACCCATTTGCCCCAGGTGGCCGCATTTGCCGAAAACCACTACGCCATCAGCAAACGTGTTGTCAAATCATCTTCCGAAGGGGATTTGCATACGCGAACCGAAATCCGCCATCTGACACTTGAAGAGCGCGTATCCGAACTGGCCGCCATGCTCGATGGGGTGCCCGCAAGCCCCCACAGTCGCGCCAGTGCCCGCGAGATGATAGAACGGGCAACGATGATCAAAAACGATGATCAAATCAGGAGAAAAGAACCGTGCAACGACAGACGAGCGTAAGCATCTGGTGTGAATATCTCATAGAAGCCGGCTGGCTACTGATTCTGACGCTTATTCCGATTTACTTCAATTTGTTTTCAGCGCGGCATTTTGAACCCGATAAGGCAACAACCTTGCGGGCCATTGTCGTGTTTATGGCTGCGTTTGCCCTGATACGGGCCCTGGAGTTATTCCGCGTCAATGCGGCCCCGGAAAGCCGCACCGCAAAACCCGCCGAGGAGCCGGTTGCAACCAACCCGCTGGAGGGACTGGGTCAGGCATTCAAGCGATTGAACAATATCCCCCTGGCCGTGCCGGTGCTCATCTACGCCCTGGTTTTCATCCTGACCACAATAACTTCGGTGGTGCCCTACACAAGTTTCTGGGGGTCCTACCAGCGGCTCCAGGGAACCTACACCAATCTCTCCTACATCGCGCTCTTTGTGCTGATTTTGCTCACGCTCCGCCGCCGCGAGCAACTGGAGCGGATCATCACCATCTCGCTCATTACCGGCCTGGTTGTTTCGTTCTATGGCTTTGTGCAGCACTTTGGCCTGGACCCGCTCCCCTGGCGAGGCGATGTTGAGACACGCGTTGCCTCAACAATGGGCAATGCCATTTTTGTTGCCGCCTACCTGATTATGATTGTCCCGCTGGCATTGTATCGGCTGGTCAGCGGGATAACCGCAACGTTCCGCGAAGGGAACCCGGAGCCAGTTTCTCCCTGGCTGAGCATTGCCTGGGGGGTAGTCTACGGGCTTATGGTTATCGGAACGATGATGCTCATGGTCGCCTCGATCAAGTTTGGGGCCGAGGCTGGAGCCTTCCTGGGGGCCGCCTACTGGTGGGTCTTCCCCGGTGCAATCATCATCGCAACGGGACTCTGGGCCATCCCCACGCTGAATATCCCCTACAGCCGTGGGCAGAGCTTACCATTTGTGCCCATGCTGCTCCCCGCGGCCCTGCTGATTCTCTACACGCTGATGCTCATTCGGGCCATCTCCTTTTCGCTCTCGCCACCGCCCGAAATCGAAGCTCAGCTTGCCGAACTGACCAGCGGCCCCCCGTGGTGGCAGTGGTTCCTGGGGGGAATTGTCCTCATTGGCCTGTTCTATGCATCACTCTTTGTGTTGCCCCGCCAGAACCCTCCCCCTTCGAGAACATTTCACATCTTGCGGGCCGTCGGTGCGCTGGTTGTGCTGGCATCCCTGCTTACAACGATTTTCTTCAGTGGGAGCCGCGGGCCGTGGCTCGGACTGTTTGCCGGCCTCTTTGTGTTCATCACCCTTTTGCTCTGGCTTGGGGGACAACGTACAAAACAGGGAGCCATTGTCTGGCTCCGGCGCGGGTTGCAGGTTGCCTTCTGGGGATGGATTGCGCTGGCCCTGGTTGGCGGGGGCTTTCTCGTTGCCTTCAACGTCTTCGATACGCCCTTTTTCGATAAACTCCGCGAAAACCGCTACCTGAACCGGTTGGGGAGCCTGACCGAGGCAGGGAGCGGGACCGGGTTGGTGCGCCGGCTCATCTGGTTTGGCGACGAGCATGGGGGAGGAACGGTTGAGATGGTGACAGGCCGCCCCTTCCGGACGGTATTCGGGTGGGGGCCGGAGAGTATGTTTGTTGCCTTCAACCCCTACTATCCCCCAGCCCTGGCCAATGTGGAACAACGCACCGCCTCGCCCGACCGCGCCCACCAGGTTGTGCTTGATGAGCTGGCCACAAAAGGGCTGTTGGGGTTGATAAGCTACTTCTTTCTCATGATCAGTTTTGCCGTTCTTGCGTTTCGGCTGATGCTCTACACAAAAGAGTGGCTCTGGCAGGTGTTCGCTATTGCCGGTATGAGCGCAGTTGTCTCCCACTTTGTTGAAGGGATGGTCGGTATTCCTATTGTTTCCACCCTGACCATGCTCTGGGTGACAATGGGCATAACCGTTGTCGGGGGGATGCTCTCCGGGCACTACACGCTGGGGAAGGCAGAAGGGCCCGACTGGAAAGAGCACGCTGCTGAGGGTCGGGCGAATGGTGAGCAGGAAACTGCTTCGGGGGAGCAGCAAAGCGAAAAACCTACAGCAACAGCGGAAACATCTGAGGCCGCCCCACGCCAGAATAGTGAGAACAGCGCGAAGTCCCGCGAAGGGGAGACGAAGTCGAGACCGCGAGGACGAGCCCGGAGCCAGAAGCAGCAGGGACGAACCGGGCGTGGGACTGTCGCCGGGCGTGGCCGTGCTGGCGGTGCGGCGGCTCGTTCGGCGGCCCCCTCTCGCCGCTCAACCACAAGTTTTTCGCACGAACAAACCAGTTTGCCCGCCCTGGGAGCCTATGTGTTGTTGCTCATCATTGCCGCATCCCTGGCCTGGTGGGGCAATATCAGTCTGGTCTATGCCGATGTGCGTTTCCACGAAGGCGAGTCGATCATTGCTCGTTCGGGCAGAACCCCGGAGCAGCAGATGGTTTCCCAGATTGGCGGGTTGACGAAGTATCTCGAAGCCATACGAAGCAATGTGACCGAAGATTTCTACTACCTCAACCTGGGGCGCAACCTGATGGAGATTGCCGAAATCAAACGGGCCAGCGGTATCCCCATTGGCACGGTCGAGCGGGATATTCAGGTTGACGATTTGCTCACGCTGGAGAATGCAACGCAGGTGCGCGATTTTGTTCAGCGAAGAAGCCCGATGGAGATGATGCACTATGCTGAAGCAGTGCTGGAGCGTGCGCTCCAATTGAACCCGCTCAACAAAGACCACTACGCCAACCTGGCCCGCCTCAACAACTTCTGGTACAACTGGACAAAAGATTTTTCCCGCCTCGAGCAGTCGGTATACTGGTATGAGCAGGCGAATACTGATGTTGCCCCCAACGATGTCGCCCTCATCAATGAGCACGCGGGTATTCAGATGATGATGGCAAACCTCCAGAATGCCAGCGGCAACCCCACGGAGGCGCAGGAGCATACCGAGCGGGCCGCACAGCTCTACCGCCGTTCGATGGTCCTCGACCCGAACTATGGCAATGTTGATTTTCAACTGGCTGAAATCTACTGGCAGCAGGGGCGTTTTGCCGAGGCTGTGGAGATGTATGCTCATAGTGTCCGGCGGTCGCCCGGCTCGCTCGATGAGCGGCTTGGGGCCATCCTGCCTGTTTTGCAAGATAAGCCCGACCTGCTGCGCGAACTGCGCGATGCCTACCTGGTGGCAGCAGAGAAGAGCGAGCAGGCCAGCCACTACGCCCTCGTGGGGGCCCTCTCGGCGCAGACCAGTGATCTGGCTGCTGCCACGCAAGCCTACTCTATGGCAGTAAGCCTGGAGCCAGACAACCTGGAGTATCGTCAGAACTACACCATTGCTTTGAGCGATACGCAGCAATATGACGCAGCTCTGGACGAAGCGCAGGCCGCGCTCTCGCTGGCCCGCAAGCAGCAAAAGCCCGACGACGAGGTTATCTTGCAACAGGTCATTGCTCTCTTGCAGGACAAATCAGAATAACACCCGATAACACGCTATGATCCAGGTTCTTTTTATTCTTGGGACCGCGCTGGTCTTTTCAATGGTATTCACACCGCTGGCACGGCGGGCCGCTCTCCATATTGGCATTATCTCTATCCCCCGTGTGCGTGACATTCACGCAGTGCCGGTGCCGCTGCTTGGCGGAGCCGCCATCTATATTGCCTTTGTCATTGCGTTTCTCGCGCAGTTTCGGTTCACGTTCCTGGTTGAGGGGATAGGGATTATGCTCGGTGCGACGCTGGTATCGCTCGTTGGTCTCATTGACGACCGGTGGGGGATGTCGGCCCTTATCAAAATGGGGGGGCAGATACTCGCAGCTATTATCCTCATTCTGAGCGGGGTGCATGTCAATATCTTTCCTTTCGACTGGCTCGACTGGCTTCTCACCATTGTCTGGGTCGTGGGCATAACCAATGCTCTGAACTTTCTCGATAATATGGATGGGCTGTCGGCGGGGATCGCCACGATTGCTGCTTCTTTTTTGCTTCTGCTGGCCACAATGAATGTGCCACGACAGGTGCTTGTGGCGATTATGGCGGCGGCCCTGATGGGCGCGTGCATTGGTTTTTTGCGCTACAATTTTAGCTCATCCTCACGGATCTTTATGGGGGATGCAGGGAGCCTCCTGCTCGGCTTTGTCCTGGCCTCCCTGGCCATCAAGCTCCGCTTCCTCTCCAATGTCCCGCTTGTCACCTGGATGGTGCCGGTGTGTGTCCTGGGGGTCCCTGTTTTCGATATGTCGCTGGTGATTGTGTCGCGGTTGCGCCGGCGGGTCAATCCTTTTACCACAGCAGGAAAAGACCACATCTCCCACCGGCTGGTGGCCCTGGGGATGACACGGCGCGAGGCTGTGCTGGTGTGCTACTTGCTGATGGGGGTGTGTGGCATGGTGGCAACCTACCTGACCCAGGCCCGCCCCGACGAAGCCTACGCCGTGGCAGGGGTGTTGCTGGTTGTGTTTGTTGCGGGCCTGGCCTGGTTTGAGCATAGTTGCCCCGGCGGGGTTGCCCGCAAGAAGCGCACGCCCACTCTGACACCCGATCCCTGACCTACGTTCGCTTTTTTGCCGGTTTTCCCCCACCATCGGAGCGCAGGAGCAGTTGTTCGGCGGGGGAGAATACCCGCCCCACGGTGAGATGCACACTGATAACCGACGTTAGCCCCGACACCACAAAGACAAGGGCCATCACAACAAACTGATAGACCGCAGCATAGGCTGGATCTTCGCCCGACAGGACCATACCGGCCATCAGCCCTGGAATCCAGACAATCCCTAGCGAACGCAGGCTATCTATGCGTGGGATGAGACTGGCCTGCACTGCAGACTGGACATAGGGGGCAACCACACTCCGCGAACGGCCGCCCAGGGCCAGGCCTGTCTCAATCTGCCCGATGTGCGAGGCAATCTCCGAGCGGAAGCGATCAAGCACGAGGGCGTTGGTATTCATGGCGTTGGCGATGAGCATGCTCCCCACGGGCACCACGAAGGTGATGGCCGGGTCAATCACTCCTACCCATGTCATCAGCAAAATAACCGACCCCGACCCCAGACCAATGCTGTAGAACGAGATGGTGAACGCGCCGGGAATATCGCCCGCCCGCCGTGCTGCCGTTGCTGCCGCCGCTGCAAACATCAGCAGCAGGACAAATATACTGCTCCACTGGGGCCCCCGCAGCAGGAACAGCAAAACAGATCCGACAGCGACAATCTGCACCAGCCCGCGGGTCAGGGCAATGATAGTATCGCGCTCCAGGTGGATACGGTGCTGGCGAGCTATGAGCACCACCAACAGAGCCAGCAAAAAGGCAACTGTTGCCTGGGCAATTATCAGGCTCAACCGGTTGTGAAAGAATAGCTCAAGCATGGGTTATCTTATAGTCCCCATTGTTCAAGTCGCCCATGTTCTATGACCATGATGCGGTGGGAGATACGGGCGGCCTGGGTTGTGTCGTGAGTAATGATGAGACAGGTTATCCCGTGTTGAAAGACGAGCGAAGTAATCAGCGATTCAACCTCGCGCTCGGAGTTGCTGTCGAGGGCCGAGGTCGGCTCATCAAAGAGCATCACCTGTGGGCGATTGACCAGGGCCCGCACCAGCGAAACGCGCTGCGCCTCGCCACCAGAAAGGGTTTGCACGTTTTTTTCGGCATAGCCCGACAAACGGACCTGACTCAGAAGCGTTTCTATGGCTTCGAGCGAGACCTGCTCCCCCCGCTGGTGTGGGCCGAAGCGGATATTGTCTGCAACGGTGCCGGCAAAGAGAAACGGCGACTGCATCAGCATCCCGACGCGCCGCCGCAACTCCTGGGGGGGGATGGTGCGGTAGTCCTGTCCTTCGAGCAGCACCCGTCCGCTGGTCGGCTCATCAAGCCGGTTGAGCAAGCGCAAGAATGACGATTTGCCCGCCCCACTCGATCCGACAATGGCGATAATCTCCCCGCGCCGCACCTGGAGAGAAATATCGTCAACCAGACGCTTTCCCTGGACAATGCGGGTGAGGTGTTCCGTTTGCAAAATAATATCATGATGTGGCATACGATACAGTATACCACCAATACGCCCGGCCCTGTGCAATCTCTGGTATACTGCATCGTCATTGCTTGCGTATAGCGTTCGCGTAGACAACGATTTTGTCGGCGTAGGTGTGTCCGGGGTAGGCCCAGCGGCCATTGAGGCCGCGGAGGGTTGGCGCAATGCCGCGAAAGCTGGATGGGAGCGGGCGGAGCGCAAGAGCTTCGCGGATGAGCACCTGCTGAGCCGGTGTTGCTTCCCCCTCACGCACGGCATAGGCCAGGAGCCGCCCGATATGCGCTCGTGTGGAATCTTCCCAGGTGGCAAAGCTCAGCCCCTTTCGCCAGAGTTGCTCCTCCGCATTCCAGGCCCAGGCATAGAGTTCGTCGGTGGGTGGGGGGTTGGGACTGACCTCGCCGGTCACACCAAGGCCCGCCGGGTTGCGCCGTGGACGCTGCGCCCACCAGCTCTTGAGCGTATCGGTTTCGTGGAGACACTGCGCCATAGCCACAAGCGGATCGACTCCAACCTGGGGAGCAATCTCCCAATAGTAGCTCGCAATGAGCGAAACATCATAGGGAGTATAGGTGGTGCCGCGATTGATAATGGAGGTTGTGGCTTGCCGTGCGGTGGCCCGCGGCGGCGCAATGATCGGACTGTCGGGGCTGACTGGCAACGTATACTCGTAGAATATGCGCCCCAACAACCCCAGAAGCACACGGTAGGGCGGGGGATTTTGCGGATGCAGTTCGAGCCGTGTCCGCTCAAACCACTGCACCGTATAGGTCCGTCCATCTTCAAGCATCTCGGTGCGGGCATCACTCAGAGGCAGGCCAGACAGGGCCAGGTTTTCTGCTTCGATTTTGCCGCCCCACCCATCAAACTCCAGCCCATTGGAACGCCAGGCCGTGAGCATATCACCACAGATGTTGTGGCCCGTTTCGGCAAAATAGCGGCAACCGGGTTGTGGTTCGCTCCTCGGAAATGCCCGCCAGTCGCGGGAGACCTGTGCCAGGCGGTCTGCCCCCAGGCGGCCAATCAGCACATCGTAGGGAGGCGGGTTTTCCGGGTGCAGCTCCAGGCGGTTTCGCTCAAACCACTGCACCTGGTAGGGTTGTCCCTCAATCCATTCCACACGCTGCGGGGTGATGGGAAAACCAAAGACAGACAGGCCGCCATGCTCCTGCCAGAACGTGGCTATACGCCCGTCTATACAATCGGGTACCTCGTTGAAGCAGATCGGCCCTTCCTGGGCCTGGGCATACAGTGGCCCCCTGCTCTCAATGTTGCTGCCATCCACCAGGGCCAGGCAGGCAACCAGGCCCATGAAAATGAAGAAGATTCTTTTTTGAGCAATCATCGGGTTATCCTTGTGAAACCCATCGCCTATTCTTCATCAAGTATATCTGTCGCGTCTATCGAGTCAATCATTGCCTCCTCGTAGCATATCTGCATTGCGTGGTCTAATGTCACTCTTCTCTCACGGTGCCACGGTGGGCGGGCCGGGAGTGGGTGGAGGGCAGGTGGGAATAGGCGCAGCAACAACATCAACACGTTCAAAGTTGAGCATCTGGAGCAACTGCTCAAGCATGCGCCGCCCATCCGCGGTGGCCCGCTGCATAATTCCCCCCTCGCAGGCTGCCAGCAAAATTTCCTGCTCGGCCCGCTGGCGAGCCTGGGTCTCCAGGTCCTTATCGGTTGAGGCGAGCCACCCTTGCTGCCGGTCATAAACGCGGGTTTTCTCGTTGTCGAGAAAAACATTGAAAATCTGTGGCGGCGGGGCCTGTATCCTTACCTGCTGCCCATCCTCCGACACCACAACATCATCAGTGTGCAGCGTTTCCAGGTCCATCCCTGCAATGATGGTCCCGTGGGCAATGAGCAAAATCCTATCGCCAAACAGCAACTCCTCAAACACATTGCCCTCTATGCCCGCCTCAATAACCGTCTGTACGCTGTATGAAGTTGTCTCAATGCGGCTAAGCTGACGCATCTCCTGAATGACGAGAGCCGAACGGTTGATTGTGGGTGTGGGGGATTTGACCAGGGCAGGAATGTCCAGCTTGAAATTGGAGAAAAACGCCCCAACGCCACTGAACACTGGCTCAAAGAAAAGCACCAGGAATAGAACAAACATTCCCCCTAGCAACGTGTAGAGGATACCCGAAAGACACCCCGACCCCCTCCGTTCATACAAGCGATAGTCGTAGGGGTACGGGTAGGGAAAATCCTCTGGTCGCATCTTGCGGGACGGGCGAAAGTCGTCGTCGTCCTCATAATCATCTTCGTCGTCATAGTCGTCGTCGTCCTCAAGTTCGTCGGCAATGTCCTCACCGCGAGCTTTGCGTAGCCGACGCTGCATAATGGATTCGCGTCGCGATGGACGTTTCTTGCTCATAGTTTTACCCTACTATGGATTGCAACTGGATAGAATAAGTTGTGCGGTCGGGCTGGCGGAATTTCTTGCTCATAGTTTTACCCCACTATGGATTGCAACAGCCCCCAGACTGAGCAGGCGGTAATGCACATAGCTCCACCCCGCGCCGCGCATCATATCGGCGAGAACATTGGCCGGAGGGAAGGCCCGTGCCGATTGTTCCAGGTAGATATAGGCATTGAGGTTTCCGCTGAGCCACCCCCCAATACGCGGCACAATAAAGGTAAAATAGAGACGGTGGAACAGGCGAATAAGCCTGTTTTGCGGGTGGGTCACTTCCAGGCAGGCCAGCACCCCGCCCGGACGGGCCACGCGCCACATCTCGCGGAAGGCTGCGTCAATATCCGTGACATTGCGAATGGTAAACCCGGTGGTAATTGCATCAAAACTGTTGTCGGGAAAAGGGAGGCAGAGTGCATCGCCCCCAACAAAAGCCGCCATCCCCCGCCGCACGGTCGAGGCACATTTCCCCTCGGTTTTTTTGTTTCCCGGCTTTTCAGAAGAGCCAGCGTTCCTACACTGCTCAAGTTTGCCCCACCCCTCCTGCATCATCGGCAGGCAAAAATCCACCCCCACCGCAATACCATCGGGCAACCAGGCGGCCAGCAAGGGCAAAAAATCGCCCGTGCCCGTGCCCACATCCAGGGCCCGTCCTTCCAGGGGGGGAGCCACCGTCTCCACAATCCGATGCCGCCAATCCTGGTCCAGTCCGAAAGTCATCACCCGATTGGCCAGATCGTAGCCAGGGGCAATGGTGGTAAACATACGCTCAACATAGGCTGCTTTTTCCTCAGCCGGCGGTAAGATGCTCATGCGTTTTCTCTACTCCCGCGATTTATCTCATACACCAGTCGTAGCCCTTCAAGGGTAAGGTTGGGTTCCACGGCAGTAATGGCCGACGTTTCCCCCGCTATCACCTCGGCCAGGCCGCCCGTTGCCACAACCGGGCACGAGGTACCCAGTTCGCTCTGTATCCGTGCTGTCAGTCCCTCAACCAGCCCCGTATACCCCAGGATGATGCCGGATTGCATCGAGTGGACCGTGTTTTTACCAATAACACAGGGAGGGCGAATAAGCTCCACCTGGTAGAGCCGTGCCGCATGACGAAACAGGGCTTCGACACTGATGCCAATCCCTGGCGCAATGGCTCCCCCCATATGCCCTCCCTCGGCGGAGACAACATCAAACGCGGTTGCAGTGCCAAACGCCACCGCAATCACTGGCCCGCCATAGGAGCGGTAGGCTGCCAGACTATTTGTAATACGGTCGGCCCCTAGCTCATCCGGCACATCAATATGGTAGTGCAAGCCTGTTTCGATGGCCGTGCTCACAACAACCGGATCAATGTGCAGATACCGTTGGGATAGCTCGATAAACTGGCTACTCAGGGGGGGAACAACACACGAGATGGCACATCCTCGGATAGTGCTTTTTTCCAACCCGGACATGGCAAAGAGGCTTTGCACGAGGACCGCGTATTCGTCGGCCAGTTTGAATCTGTCGGTAACAAAACGCCAGTGCTGGACAAGAAGGGTTCCCCGATAGACACCAAGTTTAATATGGGTATTTCCAATATCTATGGCAAGAAGCATACGACACTTCAGGTGGTGCGTCTGTGGTGTGGTTACGGCTTAAACCAGTTGCGTAATTCCTCATTGTTGCGAGCGGCCCCAAGCGCAACCATAAGTTTGATACGAGTTTTTATCCCGCTGAGATTGTGGGCCAGCAAAACGCCTAGCCGTTGGATGTCGTGGTAGGCTCCAACATAGCCATAGTCGTCACCCAGGCTCCCGTAGAGGCACCGCGAGGTAATGGCTACGACAATGCGCCGAGAAATCGCTTCGCTGATGGGCGGAAGCAACCAGGGAGGCACACGCCCGCTCCCAAAGACCTCGATAACCATGCCTCCGACCTGGTCTTCAATGCTATGGCGAATCTGGCGATCATCTCCCCCTTGCGTCAGGCGAATGAGATCGACCGACTCTTCGAGGCGGGAACAGGGAATATACTGGCGGCGGGCAGGGCGAGCATAGAGCCAGATGTTGTGGGCTTCAATCCGTCCGAGCGGTCCGCTGCATGGAGAGGTGAATGCATGCGAAGGTTGCGTATAGAGTTTCTGGGCCTGGCTTGCGGCATGTATCTTGCCATCAAAAACCAGCAACACGCCAAGATCGCGGGCCAGCGACGAAGCCGCCACACGGATAGCATTGGCTAGATTCAGAATGCTATCGCAATCGGGCCGGTTGGTCTGGCGTACCGACCCGGTTAGCACCACGGGCTTGGATGCGTTTGTTGTGAGGTCTAGAAGATACGCGGTTTCTTCCAGGGTGTCGGTCCCG
This sequence comes from Chloroflexaceae bacterium, assembly GCA_034436975.1. Lineage (GTDB taxonomy): Bacteria > Chloroflexota > Chloroflexia > Chloroflexales > Chloroflexaceae > JAAUSY01. Next base: position 9,686 of record DAOTUE010000097.1, on the reverse strand, counting down.
TGGGTTACAACAACCCCATGCACCTCCGGCAGCATCAGCACCGACTCAACCCGCTGAGCCAACTTGAGCGCGTTGACTGGCATAAAATGGCTGCTCGGAACATTGGAAAACTCTTCAAAGGTGAGTTCAATCTCGTTGCGGGGGAGCAGCGACAACAAATCGGGAGTCGCGTTGCTCCCCCCGGCCCCTGCGGTCTGGTTTTGCCTCGTGGTAATCGCCCCGCCTGTTGTCAAAACAACAACCTGTTTCATAGCGCGTCTCGCCTTCCGGCCGATCATTGTGAGAAGTGTATAGAAAGTATTGTACCATGATTGATCAGAAGCCTTGCATCCTCATCTGCTACCAGCCGGCTGACTAACCTCGTCCGTAACTCCGTGTGCCCGGCACAAAACTTGCAAAAAAAGCATTTCGGGGGTATACCGGGCAAGGAGAGAATTGAAAATCATTCTCGCCGCTATCTACACCCTGTATCTCTGACAACCAGCAACCAACACCCTGTACCCACAAGAGGTAGGAGAAAGGAAAAAAACGATGCGAATACGAAGGACGATGTTCTGGCTGGTGCTTGCCCTGGCAAGCTGCACAGCCTTGCTCTGGGGAACGTTGTACCAGGCCGGGGCAACCTATGCCCAGTCGGAGCACGACGAAGCCAAAGAGGAACACGAGAACGAAGGCGAAGGCGAAGAGGACGACGAGGAACACGAGAACGACGAGGAACACGAGGGCGAGAACGAAGGCGAAGATGAGGACGAAGATGAGGACGAAGATGAGGACGAAGGCCCCCCGCCGATCACCGCCGATCACCACGATTTTGAGGTGCTCAAGCAACCGTTCGCCAGCGGGCCGGACGTGACCCGCGCCTGTCTGGAATGCCACAACGAAGCCGCCAACCAGCTACACTATTCCACCCACTGGACGTGGGAGTTTCACCCTCCAGAGAGCGATGAGGTGTGGGGCAAACGCCACGTTATCAACAATGCGACGCTGGCGGTTGCCTCAAACGAACCCCTCTGTACCACCTGTCATGCGGGGTATGGCTTTGAGGATAGCGATTTTGATTTTTCCTCGCAGGAGCAGGTAGATTGTCTGGTGTGTCACGATACCACCGGTACCTACGAGAAGCTGCCGGGCGCATCCGGCCACCCGGCCTACGAGCCGACCGAATATCCGCCGGGCAGCGGCCACACCTGGGAGCCGCCCGACCTCAGCCATATTGCGCAAAATGTCGGGTTGAGCAGCCGGCAGAATTGCGGCTCCTGCCACTTCGGGCGGTGGAATGAGAACCCCGTTATCCACGGGTTGCTCTCACCGGCCCTGAGCAAGCCTGACCACAGCATAGATGTCCACATGGATACCGAACGGATGAATTTCTCCTGTGCTACCTGCCACGACCCACAACGACACGAGATGCAGGGTAGCCGCTACGATCCCTGGTCGGGCACCGAAAAGGGGCAGGGGCACACGGTCCATGTCACCTGTCTTTCCTGCCACGAACGGGATCTTCACCACGACGAAAAAATTAACGACCACATAGACCGTGTGGCCTGTGTCACCTGCCACATTCCGCACTATGCGCGGGCAGAGCCGACGGTCAGGCTGTGGGACTGGTCGCAGGCTGGCGAGACGGGAGAAGATGGCGAGGTTGTCCGCGAGTATAACGACGACGACCTGCTGACCTACGATACCACAAAGGGCGCGTTTGCCTGGGAGCAAAACGCCGTGCCAGACTATATCTGGTTCAATGGCGATACGACCTATATGACGCTGGGGACCCCGATGACTGCTGGCGGCGGTGCGCCAGACGGTTCGCATCCGGTGGCGATCAACGAGTTTCACGGGAGCTATGAAGACCAGAACGCCCGGCTGGTGCCTGTCCGACGGTTTCGCGGTGTGCAACCCTACGACACCGAAAACAACGTGCTGGCAGCCGTGCATCTCGCGGGTAGCGACAAAAGCGCGTACTGGAATGCGCTCGACTGGGACGCGGCTATTGAAGCGGGGATGGATGCAGCCGGTCTGGAATACAGCGGCAACTACGATTTTGTGGAGACCGAAATGGCCTGGCTTCTGAACCATTCCATCGCGCCGGCTGAGCAAGCCCTGCGCTGTAACGCCTGCCACAGCCGCAACGGGCGGCTCCAATCTGTGGAAGGGGGCTACATTCCGGGGCGCGACCGCAGCATTGCCCTGGACGTTGTAGGGTGGCTCCTGGTTGGCGTTTCCCTGGTCGGGGTCATTGGACATGGTTCGCTGCGCGTTGTTGCAAGCCAGCGGCAGAAGAAAGAGGCCAAGAAAGAGGCCCGACGGAAGAAACGGGCGGAACAGCGAAAACGATAAACAGGAACGATAAGCAGAAAGGGAGCGATACTCATGGCAAAACGAATGAAGAAGATGTATATCTACCAGCGGTTTGAGCGTTTCTGGCACTGGGCCCAGGCGTTGCTCATCATCGTTCTTGGTATCACCGGATTTGAAATCCACGGAACCTATCAGCTCTTCGGGTTCGGGGCCGCCTCGCGCATCCACCGTATTGCTGCGGTTGCCCTGATCATTCTTGCTATCTTCGCCATCTTCTGGCATTTCACCACAGGCGAATGGCGGCAATATCTCCCGACAACCAGGAACTTGAGACAGATCCTCCACTACTACACGAAGGGAATCTTCCACGGGGGGCCGCACCCCTCGGAAAAAACCGCAGTCTCCAAACTCAACCCGCTCCAGCGGTTTACCTATCTTGGCTTCAAGCTGCTCATTTTCCCTATGCTGGCAACAACGGGCGTGCTTTACCTGTTCTACAACGAACTGCCACAAGCATCGCTTGTTGTTATTGCTATCATCCACACGGCAGCTGCATTCCTGATCACCATCTTTTTCATCATTCATGTGTACATGACGACGACGGGCCGGACGGTGTTCTCAAACATTGAAGCCATGATTACCGGCTACGAGAAGGTGCCGCACAATGATGATAAGGATCATGAGCAGAGTGGGAAGTAGTTGACAACCACGACAACGCACGCCTTCCGCCAGGTCTTTGGCGAACAGCTTACCCGTATGGTTTTCCCGCCGCTCTACCGGGTGCGGCAGCGGTGGGAGAGCCACCCCCTCCCCGATATTGCCGCCACAGTGTGTGAGCAGCTTGAGCGGGTCGGGGTGCGTGAGCGTATCGCGCCCGGCTCGCGCATTGCCGTTCCTGCGGGCAGCCGGGGCATCCGCGATATTGTGCCCGTGTTGCAAGCTGTGGTTGCGTTTCTGCGTGGGGCGGGGGCGCAGCCTTTCATTGTGCCAGCAATGGGCAGCCACGGCGGGGCCACGGTTGAGGGGCAGGTTGCCGTACTCACCAGTCTGGGCATTACGGAGCAGGCCATCGGTTGCCCTATCCTTGCCACGATGGATGCTATAGTTTGCGACCACCTGCCAGACAGAACGACGGTCTATCTCGACCGCCACGCCGCCGAAGCCGACGGTGGTATCCTGGTTGTCAACCGCATCAAGCCCCACACCAGCTTTCACGCCAACATTGAGAGCGGACTGGCGAAAATGTGCACCGTGGGGTTGGGCAAGCAGGCCGGAGCCGAAGTTGTCCATAGTCGCGGGGTATACGGGTTGCGTTCGCAGATCGGGCCAATGGCGCGGCTTGTGGTGGAGCGGGGCGGGGTGCTTGCGGGCCTGGCCATCCTTGAGGATGCGTTCAAGCAGACAGCGGATATTGTCGCGCTGCCCCCCCAGGAAATCGGCGGGGCGGGTGAGGCGGCCCTGCTGGAGCGGAGCCGCGCATTGATGGCCCGGCTCCCCTTTGATCAGCTAGACGTGCTGGTTGTGGATGAGATGGGCAAGGATATAAGCGGGACGGGGATGGATACCAACGTCATCGGACGGTTGCGTATCCCAGGCGAACCAGAGCCAGCAACCCCACGTATCAGCGTTGTTGTGGTGCTCGATCTGACCGAAGCCAGCCGGGGCAATGGGGCCGGGGTCGGTCTGGCCGACCTCATCCCCGCACGCCTGGCCAACAAGATCGATCTGGCCACAACATATATCAGTCACCTCACCGCGGGGATTATCGGGTTGCAACGAGGGGCGTTGCCCATTACCCTGCCCACCTCCCGCGAAACCGTTGCAATGGCTCTGCGGGTGTGTGGACAACCCGACCCCGGCGCAGTCCGTCTGGCCCGCATCCGCAACACCTTGCGGCTTGAAGAGCTACTGGTAACACCGCCACTTCTGCCAGAGGTTGCCAATAGCCCTCATCTGGAGCTACTGGGAGAGGCAGTCTGGGAGGGGGTTGAGGGGGAGGAATAATATCCGTAATCGTTCACGGTATTTGGGCAATCCCCAATGCCTGGGTACGCAAGCGTCTCGCTTGCCCCACTGGAGGGACGCGCCCCCCATCCCAATCCCTCCCCCCCGCTGGGGGGATGACAGGTGGGAGGCTGAACGATTACTAATATCCCCCTCCCGCGGGCGCAGCCTGCAGGAGGGGGAAGAGCCGTTACCTACGTCTGGCTATTCCATTGTGTCGGTCATCGGCTCTGCGTCCATACCCTCATCCATGCCTTCGTCCATACCCTCATCCATGCCTTCGTCCATGCCTTCGTCCATGTCCATGTGCATGTCCGAGTCCATTGTGTCGGTCATCGGCTCCGTGTCGGTTGGCTCCGCTTCCGTGTCAGCGGGCAACTCGTCCTCGCCTCTGGCAATGGCGAGCCACTCATCTACCATAGCGCGGTTTGCCTCAACCCATTCAATGACGTGCTGCTCGATGTCCTCTTCGTCTCGCTCGTTGTTTTCTTCCATGCGGGCATTTTGCGCGGTAATGTCCTCAAATGGGATACTCACCGCCTGAGCCAGTCGCTCAACGGCCGGGTTCTGGTCGAGAAACTGCGAGTTTGCCACCATGCGAATATCGCCATAGGGCCAGCCAATGGCGCAGGGGTCGCGCCCCTCGACGCAGCCATTCACGCCTTCAACCGTTGTAAATTCCTCAAGGTCCTTCTGTTCTTCGGGGAGACTGGGGAAGGGAACCTCAAGCCAGACCACATCCTGCCCTGGCTTCAGCTTGTGAACGGTCCAGTTGGGGGTCCAGGTGTAGAAGAGGATAGGCTCACCCCGGTCATGGCGGGCTACGACTTCGGCCATCATCAGGGCATACTCACCCTGCATATGCTCAACAGTATCGCCCATCTCGTAGGCTTCCATATGGTGGTTGATGGTGGCGGCACAACCCCACCCTTCCGGGCACCCGACCAGATTGGCCAGACCATTGTCGTCGTAGTCAAAGAGTGCGGCAATCTCCGGGTCTTTCAGGTCTTCCAGGTTCGTAATGCCATGTTCCTCGGCAGTTGCCTTGTCAATGAGGTAGCCCTGGAGCGCACCGGCTTTGACGATATAGCCGACCTGCTCAACCTTGCCCTGCACCATCTCGTGCTCAAGATACTGGTTGTGGATGGGGAACCAGCCATTGGCCCACATCTCGACATCTTCGCCTCCGGCGGCGGCAACGTAGAAGATGTCGTTGGACATCGGGTTGACTTCCTCAACCTCGTAGCCCAGTTCGCTCAAGAGGTAGGAGTAGAGTTCGGCCTGGAAGAAGCCGGTGTCCCAGGTAGCGCGGCCCAGTTTGACTGTGGTGCCCTCGCCGGGCATTGCTTCGCCAGTTGTGTCGTCGGCGGGAGTGGCTGTCGGGGCCATTGTTGGGGCCATCGTGGGAGCAGGCGGCTCTGTCGGGGCGGGCGGCTCTGTTGGCGGCAGTTCCATTTCACCCTTTGCAATGGCGAGCCACTCATCTACCATAGCGCGGTTTGCGTTGACCCATTCCTGGGCGTGCCGCTCGATTTCCTCTTCGTCTCGCTCGTTGTTCTCTTCCATACGGGCATTCTGTGCCGTAATGTCGCCAAATGGGATACTTACCGCCTGAGCCAGTCGCTCAACGGCCGGGTTCTGGTCGAGAAACTGCGAGTTTGCCACCACGCGAATATCGCCGTAGGGCCAGCCAATTTCGCAGGGGTCGCGCCCCTCGACGCAGCCAGTCACACCAGAAACCGTCGTATATTGCTCAAGGTCTTTCTGCTCTTCGGGAAGACTGGGGAAAGGCACCTCAAGCCAGACCACATCCTGCCCTGGTTTCAGCTTGTGAACGGTCCAGTTGGGGGTCCAGGTGTAGAAAAGGATCGGTTCGCCAGTGTTATAGCGGGCCACGACTTCGGCCATCATCAGGGCATACTCGCCCTGCATGTGCTCAACCGTTGCGCCCATGTCATAGGCTTCCATCTGGTGGTTGATGGTATTGGCACAGCCCCACCCTTCCGGGCACCCGACCAGATTTGCTTTGCCATTGCCGTCGTAGTCAAAGAGCACGGCAATCTCCGGGTCCTTCAGGTCTTCCAGGTTCGTAATGCCATGTTCCTCGGCGGTTGCTTTGTCAATGAGATAGCCCTGGAGCGCGCCGGCTTTGACAATGTAGCCAACTTTCTCAACCTTGCCCTGAACCAGTTCGTGCTCCAGGTAGTGGTTGTGGATGGGGAACCAACCGTTGGCCCACATCTCGACATCTTCGCCTCCGGCTGCGGAGATATAGAAAATGTCGTTGGCCATCGGGTTGACTTCCTCAACCGTGTAGCCCAGTTCGCTCAAAAGAAGAGAGAAAATCTCTGCCTGGAAGAAGCCGGTATCCCAGGTGGCACGGCCCAGCTTCACGGTCTTGCCGGTGCCGGGCAGTTCCCCCGCGGGGGCGGCTGCTGTTTCGCCCATCGGGGCGGGGGGTGTTTCGCCCATCGGGGCTGTTGTTGGTTGAGTATCTGCTGGTGTTGTTCCTTCGGTCGTCGTGCCAGTCTCTCCGTCACATGCTGCCAGGAGCAGCAGCAGCGTTATCATAAGGCCGATCATGGTTACGAGCTGTTTTTTCATCTATCATACTCCTCTGTACTTAAGAAGAAAGGTTCCTTCAGTCTTCGTGAGCGGTCCGTATTTATCCAACAGGGTCCTCCAACTACCTATCCGTTATCTCTTATTTACCGTTTCTCTACTCTCTGGCCTCACCCCCTTTCTGGCTTTCTGGATTATTTTATCGCTAAGCGTTCATGGTGTTTGGACAATAATCCCTGGATCGCAAGCGTCTCGCTTGCCCCGACTCCCCCACGCTCGCGGCTCCGGTTGCTCCCCACGCTTATGTGAGAGAGGTTGATTGTCCTTTGACCTGCGAAAGGCGGTCGAGAATGATGGCCAGGACCAGTACCGCTCCGCCCGATAGTGTCGCCCGGCCAACCTGCAATGTCTGGACCGAGCCATAAATTTCCTCGCCCAGTCCGCCACCACCAATAAGGGCCACAATGACCACCATTGAAAGGGCCAGCATAAGGGACTGGTTGAGACCGGCCATAATTGCCGGAAGGGCCAACGGAAGTTGTGCATCTAGCAAGAGCTGCCAGCGGTTTGAGCCAAAGGCATGCCCGGCCTCAACAACATCTCCGGCAACCTGTCGAATACCCAGATTGGTTAGACGGACCATTGGCGGCAACGCAAAGATAATTGTTGCCATTGTGCCCGGCACATTGCCTGTGCGAAACAGCATCACGATAGGGATAAGATACACAAACGGGTGAATTGTCTGCATTCCGTCGAGCACAGGGCGAATGATTGCATCAATGGTATCACTGCTGGCTGCCAGAATACCCAGGGGTACCCCGATGATAACGCAAAAGACCAGAGCCGTCAAGATCATGCTGAGCGTCGTCATTGTTGCGTCCCAATAGCCCATATAGCCAACGAGAATCAAGCCAATGTCTGCGGCGATAGCAATGCCAATCCCTGACCAGCCAGATTTCAGGTAGGGAATGGCGATGATGGCGATAACCACGATGGGCCAGGGGAGCCACAGCAAAAACCACTCGATGCCATCCAGCACCTGCTTAAATGGCCAGCGGATCGTATCGAAAATGGGTTTACCGCTCCGCTGAATGGTATACATCCAGTTCTGGATTGTTTTGGAAACGCGGTTGTCGAGTTCCGACTGCTCAAAAACCAGTGATGGGTTGCAGATGTAGGCGGCCCAACCGCCGGTCTCCGGGTCGCAGGCGGTTGCAAGCCAGCCTGTTTCCCCATTAGATTGATCGGTCTGGTGGAGGGGAGCGGTGGGGAGGGTGGGTTCGGCGGGGGCCGCTGTTGTGGGGATGACGGGGGCAATCAGGATAACCAGCAAAAAACTGAGCATAGCCAGAGCCAGTGTGGTTGTCTGGCGTTTTGTTATACGAAACATACTCTTTCCTCCTTACTCATCATCACGGTCCAGGTCAGGTTCAGGCCAGGGTGCGTCTGGATCAGTCAACAGGTTCTTCCTCCGTGGCGGTGGCTACACCATTGCCGCCGTTTGCTGCCCCTTCTGTTTGCGCCAGGCTGAGCAATACATCGAGCGGGTTGACAACCCCCTGCAACCGACCAGACTTATCAAGTACCGCAATGGGTATTCCATCGGCGCACAAGGCGTAAATATCTGAGAGGTTGGTAGATTTTGAGATACGGGGGAAATCCTGCGTCATCACCGACGTGAAATTTTCCACGTTGCCCTTCCTTGCCTCACGAAGAAAGTCTTGCGCCCGGATCATCCCTTCGAGTTTTTGCTCACCATCCACCACATACCACGCGCTCACGTCGTCTTTGGACTTGATACGGTTGAGAGCCGTCTCAACGGCATCGCGCCCACTCACCAGCACATCGGCAGGACTCATCACCACTTCGGCGGTCAGCACGCGGCTATGGTCAACGTCCTGCATAAAGGCTGCCACATAATCATCGGCGGGTCTGGTGATAATATCAATGGGCGAGCCAATCTGAACCACTTTGCCCTCGCGCATAATCATGACGCTGTTTCCCACGCGCAAGGCTTCGTTGAGATCGTGCGTAATGAAGACAACGGTTTTGTGGAGCCGCTCTTGCAAGCCAAGCAGTTCGTTTTGCATCTGGCGGCGGATGAGCGGGTCCAATGCGCTAAAGGCTTCGTCCATCAAGAGGATGTCTGCGTCGGTAGCCAGGGCCCGCGCCAGGCCAACGCGCTGCTTCATTCCCCCACTCAGGTTGGCCGGGTACCTGTCGGCCCACTCTTTCAACCCGACCATGTCGAGCGCGTCCATTGCAATTTCGCGTCGTTTGCTTTCGTCTATGTTGCGAATTTTTAGCCCGTAGCCAACGTTGTCCACCACCTTCCAGTGGGGGAAGAGCGCGAAATGCTGGAACACCATGCTCATCTTAGTGCGCCGCAACTCCCGCATTTGCTCTTTGTTATAGGTCAGAACATCTTCGCCATCAACATAGATGTTTCCGCTTGTCGGCTCAATCAAACGGTTCAGGCAGCGGATGAGGGTGGATTTCCCCGACCCCGACAGCCCCATCACCACAAACACCTCGCCTTTTTTTACCTCAAACGTAGCCCCACCAACCCCGACAACGTGGCCCGTTTCTCGCAAAATTTCTTCTTTTGTTGCTCCCTGCCGAAACATTGGCAGGGCCGCTTTCTTTGGCGACTTGCCAAAGATCATCACCAGGTCTTCTACTCGTATCTTGGCTTCCATAGAAATAGGCGGCAAGGGAACCACCCGCTTCAGCGGGTGTGGGGAATTGCCGCTCCCATCCTTTCCACCACAATTTGCCCTGTTCCCCCGTCTAGTGGTATAATAGAACGTATGTATATACAA
>DAOTUE010000096.1:0-3949 GCA_034436975.1 Chloroflexaceae bacterium | reverse complement strand
AGCTCACGAAAATTATAATTGACGCTTGACGCAAGGAAATCTGGCGGCTGACGGAAGGGCCGGCGCACGTAGGACACCCGATGGCTCCCGTCTTCCAGAAACTCAACCAGGGCCAGGATATAATCATCTGGCTTGTTGAGCGAGTACAGGATCTCGTTTTTCGTCACGGTGATGGTTTCTGCACCGGCGACCCGCCCTTTCACCTCGATGAAGCGCAGCCGGCCCGTGGTGGGATTGCGACTCTCAATATCATAACCGAGATGGTCAAACTCTCGATCCACTGGCTCGAAACCCAGACCACGCTCAATGTCCATCACGATGGCACGGGCGCGGGCAGCAGCAGCCTGGGTATCCACCTGGTGCGCCGGCGCGGGAAGTGGGTGGCCTGTGAGCGTGCGGAGCAGGCCGGCGGGGAGCACCACCAGCCCACCCAGCACCACGGGCGGCAGCGGGGAGATCTGGGCTTCGAGATCAAGCTGCTCAAGACGCTTCTGAAGGCGGGCCTGCAACTCATCGGCGCGGCGGCGGGCCTCCTGCGAGTTCAGCCGGGCGTTGGGCTTGCCCGCCTGTTCCTGGAGTTTGAGATCCTCCGCCCGGTGATCCCAGTAGCCGATCTCTTTGCTGAGCCGATCTTGCACCGCAGCGCGGGTCTTTGCTATCACCTCCAGCCGCCTCCCCTTCACCTCCTGCACATGCTGCGGAACGATGGTTGCTATCGCGTGGCTCAATGCCTGTTGCTCCAGTTCCCGCGTAATCCAGCGGCACTCCGGGCGGGCCAGCAGCACATCAATATCAATCTCTCCCGCTGCCAGCGGGCGATAGTCGAGGTAGGGCGCATACTGGAGATGGCGCGTTGTGCCATCGGCGCATTGCTCCACATAGAGCATCCGTCGGGAGATCGTCCGGCGGGTGCCATCCTTGCCCGTGCTCGCGTCCTGGATACCGTGTTCCAGCGTGAAGAGCACCCGCGGTTCCTGCCCCACGTCGTGCTCATCAACCAGCACAGTCCCTCGCCGCAGCAGGTCGCTATGCCGTTCAAGCAGCAGGTCCAGCGTTGCATCCAGCAGCGGGTGGCCTGGACAGACGAACGCTGCGGGTGGCTGGCCGGGGGGCGCAATCAGCGACTTCTCGAACACAATGCGCTCGTAGCGGGACAACACCGGGTCGCCCGTGCCTATCAACCGGTCGCGGTTGCGGATGCGGGCGGGAACGTGTGTCACCTCGTAGCGGTGCGGCTCGCGCTGGCGGAGCGTGCCCCCCAGTTGCTTGAACGCTTCCAGAAAGAACGCCTCAATGTAGTGGGGCTGCAACCGCCGTGCCTCGGCCCGCTCAATCTCCTCGCGCACCCGCACCACCTGGCTGACATCCATTGTATCGTGCGCCAGTGCGTGCTCGTCGAGCAACGCCTGGAGCTGCTGCCGATCTACGGCGTTTTCGATGGATCGGGTCAACCGGGCCCGCACGTCGGGGCGGTCTCCGTAGCGGATGGCCTCAAGCAGGAGGTCGCGCAGCGGCTGCCCCGCAAACTGAAGTTTCCCCAGAACATCGAACACCTGCCCCCCCAGAGCCTCCCGCGCCTGCTCCAGCTTCTCAAGCAACCGCTGGTAGACATCTCCTTCGCGGGTCTCCTGCGCCACCAGGTTCCAGAGATGGCAAACCTCAGTCTGACCGATACGGTGGATGCGCCCGAACCGCTGCTCCAGGCGGTTGGGGTTCCAGGGCAGATCGTAGTTGACCATCAGATGCGCCCGTTGCAGGTTGATACCCTCTCCAGCTGCGTCGGTCGCAATCAACACCCGCACCGTCGGATCGTGGCGGAAGGCTTCCTGAGCACGCAACCGCTCTTCGCGGCCCAGGCTGCCGTGAATGGTGACAACCGCATCCTCGTACCCAAGCAGCGTCCTGACGCGCCGGGCCAGGTAGTTCAGGGTATCGCGGTGCTCGGTGAAGATGACCAGCTTCTGATGGGGCGAGGCGATGGGCGGGGGCGTGGGCCGCACGGAGTAGGACACGCCCGCCTCGGCCAGCTTCCGCGAGACGGCAGCGGGCGTGAAAATTTCCTCAAGCAGGCTGGCCAGCTCCCGCCACTTGCGATCCTCACCGCTCTGCTGCACGCGGCGGGCCAGGGCTTCGAGCCGTTGCAGCGTGGCAATCTCGATCTTTAGCTCATCAATCGTTCGCGCTGCCGTTGCCTGGTCAAGCACCTCATCCTCAACCGCGGCAACTTCGCTTTCGGGCGCATCGTCCAGATCGTCCACATCCTCTGTATCAAGCAGGTATTTCTCGCCAGAAAGAGCAGCCTGTGCTCCACGCTGCACCAGCTCCAGCTCGCGCCGGCGTTGTTTTAACCGTTCGCAGCGGCGGTGTAGCGATTGAGCAATTGCCTCCGGGGAGGAAGCCAGTCGCCGTTGCAAAATCGTCAACGCAAACCCGACCGTACCGGCCCGCTTGTCGTTCTGCAACGCTTCGGCGCGGTTGAACTCCTCGCGCACATAGTTCGTCACCTCGCGGTAGAGGTGGGCTTCCAGGTCCGAAAGATTGTAGGGGACGGTGTAGGCGATGCGTTCGGGAAAAAGCGGCGTGCCGTCAAATGTCAGGAGGTGTTCTTTGACCATCCGTCGCATCAGGTCGGACACGTCCACCTGGTGAACGCCATCGCGGAAGCGACCCTCGAAGCGGTCGCTATCAAGCAGGGCCAGGAAAAGCTGGAAATCCTCTTCTTTGCCGTTGTGGGGCGTTGCCGTCATCAGCAGGAGATGGCGGGTCAGCGAGCCGAGCAACTGCCCGACGCGGTAGCGTCGCGTGTACTTGATTTCGCCGCCAAAGAACGTTGCCGAGAGCTTGTGGGCCTCGTCGCACACCACCAGATCCCAGCGACCCTCCGGGGCTTGCAGCTTGTGCTGGATCTGCTCATCGCGGGCCAGCTTGTCGAGCCGGGCGATAACAAACTGGTTCTCAAGAAACCAGTTGCCAGTGCGGGCCGACTCCATTTTGTCGTTGGTGAGAATGTCGAAGGGGAGATGAAACCGCCGATAGAGTTCGTCCTGCCACTGCTCGGCAAGCCCGCCGGGGCACACAATCAGGCAGCGGTGCAAGTCTCCGCGGGCGACCAGTTCTTTGATGAGCAAGCCCGCCATAATCGTCTTTCCCGCGCCGGGGTCGTCAGCCAGCAGGAAGCGCAACGGCTGGCGCGGGAGCATCGTTTCGTAGACAGCGGTGATCTGGTGGGGCAGCGGTTCAACCAGCGAGGTATGGACAGCGAGCAGCGGGTCGAAGAGGTGGGCCAGGCGGATGCGGTGCGCCTCCGAAACGAGGCGGAACGTATCCCCCGCACCATCGAAGCTCCAGGGACGACCCGTGGTTATCAGTTCCAACGACGACTCGTCGTCACGGTAGAGCAGGCGGTTGCCGGGGTGCCCGCGGGCATCCTTGTAGGTCAGTTCAATCGCGTTGCTGCCAAACCACTGGACCGCGACAACCGTAACCAGCCCATTGGGGAGGATGCCACGAAGGGACACGCCAGGGGTGATGTCTTCGAGATGTGCCATAGAATGTTCCTTTCAGTCCCCCACCTGTCCTCCCCTCAGCAGAGGGAGGGATTGGGAGGGGAGGCACGAAGGCTTTGTGAAAGGCTTTCCCTTTGTGTGCTCCGTGCCTTTGTGGTGAAACTATTCCCCCATCTCCCCCACCAGCTCCAGCACCCGCCGCACCAGGGCCGCCGAGTTAGGGTCTATGCCCGCGGTCAGGGCCGCCGCGTCGCGCTCCCCCGCCCAGATACGCTGCACCGCGTCGGTAAGCTGCCATCCGTTCTGCTCCAGCGTCGGGAGCAATTCCTCAATCTCTGCGCGTGGGGCCTCGTTGCCACAAGCGACGGCGGCTATTGCCTGCAAGAGCGGCTCGAACTGCTGCAGTTGTTCGTTGCTCAGGTTGCTACCGCCTGCCAGGGCCG
>DAOTUE010000095.1:0-19773 GCA_034436975.1 Chloroflexaceae bacterium | reverse complement strand
ATCCAGGCCCGCCTTGCGCTGGCCATTGGCCCCTCGCAGGAGATGGCGGCCATTGTTCGCGAACACGATTGCGGCGTTGTTGCCGACGATTTCTCGCCCCGTGCGATGGCGCGGGCCCTGATGCAGCTTGACCACGCACGCATCAACCACTACAAGCAGCAGTCCCACGCCATAGCAGAGGCTATGTCTTCCCGCGCAACTGGCCCCACGCTGCTCCGCCTGGTGGAAAACCTTTTGAGGGGAGAGGGCAGAGGGGAACAGGGGGGATAGGATGGGCCGGGCCGACGGATGCTGTTCCGTTGGCGAAATTGCCTGAGCCGCAGAAAACGCAGAAGGCGCAAAGGGAGAAGGTGCAAACCCCTTTGCGCTCTTCGCTTTGCGGATTTTGTTCAGGCCATTGTCACATCAACCTCGCGAAATTTCGCGCACCAGGTCGGTGATGGAGAGCACACCGATAGGCTTTTTCTCCTCGTCAGATTCTTCTATCACGACCACACGATGGATTTTCTTTTCCATCATCAGTTTGCTGGCCTCTCCAATGGTATTGTTTGCCTGCACCGAAACAACATCCGGGGTCATCAGGTTCCAGGCCTTGAGTTCCTGCCAGTTCTTCCAGTATTGCTCATAGAGGCGGGCATTGACAAGGTCGGTCCGCGAAATCAACCCGACCATTCCGCCTCTGGCATTGACCACAACCAGCGCACTGACATCGTGTTCGGTCATCATCTGTGCGACATCCTGGACAGATGTCTGCTCTGTGCAGGTCAATACGCCATGGTGCATAACATCGCTTACTGCTCGGTCCATTGCATTTCCCCCTTTCCTATCGAAATGCCGAAGTGTTGGGCAGGTATAGCTATCGAGGCATGGGGACACGAAGATCCCCAGTCCGCAAGAGCCGGCTACGCGGTTGCCACTGCGGTACCCCCGGTCTCATCACCGCTCATGTTCTGGACCGCCTCTTCCTCATCCTGGTAAATATCGGCATACTGGGCCAGACCAACCATACGAAAAATCTTCTGGAAGTGTTGTGAAAGGCCACTGAAGGCCAGCTTCTGACTATTGCGATTGACTTCGGTGACAATGCCAATCAGAATAGCAATGCCAGCACTGTTGATGTAATCGTTCTGGCGAAAGTTGAGAAGGACGTTTCGGGCCCCCTGGTTGGTTACTTCACGATAGGCGGTATTGATTTTTTCTTCAGCAAAGGTGGTCACATCACCCATCAGGTCAATAATGGCAACCTCTTCACGTTGACGGGTTGCGACAGTCAACTCATCTTCCAGCATTTTCAATACTCCTTATGAGGCATCTGTGGTACATACCGAAGGCTCATTGGGAACAGAATATGGCTGATGATAGAATGTTAGACGAAAACAGTTTCCCTGTGATTGGGGAATGAACTCTGCCTGGTCGCACAGTTCGTTTATCAGCATTAGCCCCATGCCCCGCAGCGATCCAAGTCCGGCCAATTTTTCGCTTATAGAAAGCGGTTTCCCAGCAGCGACATACTCTTTTATTCCCTGATCCCGAATGTCTATCAACAAGCGATCATCCTGGTTGATACAGGTAATAAAAACCCGTAACTCGGCTTCTGACATATTGCCATGTTCGATAGCGTTGATACAGGCTTCGCTCAATGCCGTTTTGACATCTTCGACCCGTGCGGACTGGATGCCGACACACCGGGCAAACGAAGCAACGGCATCACGAGCTATGACTTCGTATCCTAATTGACTTGGGAAGGAGAGTTCTATGTTCACGTCTCATTCTTACTTTTCCAGGTGAATGACCATCCGAACCTGGTTGCCCCCACAGGGGGTTGTTTTTATTTCAACTTCGTCCATCAGCTCCCGTATCAACCAGATTCCCCACCCGCCGCGATCAATGTCATCTCCGGGCAGATACTTTTTTTCAATCACGGGATCTTCCAGGAGACTGCCGCTGTCGAGCACTTTTTTTCCTGCATCAATAATTTCGATGTTCAGTTCTCCCTTGCGGGCTGTGAGTACCACAACGACTTTCATCGCCTCATCGTGCTGATTTCCGTGCTCGATGGCGTTGGTCACGGCTTCGCTCACTGCCGTTTTGAGAGATTCAACCCGGTCGGCATCAAACCCCATCCGATTGGCCAGGGACGTGGCTGCATCCATCGCAACTCGTTCATACCCAAGTTTGCTC
This sequence comes from Chloroflexaceae bacterium, assembly GCA_034436975.1. Lineage (GTDB taxonomy): Bacteria > Chloroflexota > Chloroflexia > Chloroflexales > Chloroflexaceae > JAAUSY01. The sequence goes on along the minus strand of DAOTUE010000095.1, from coordinate 17,592 downwards.
GGAAGGCTTAACTCGACTATTTTGTCATCTATTGTGTCGCCCGTTCCACTGAGAGAAGTTTCTTCGTTCATGCGTGCATCACCTGTATGCCTTGTTACCGAACTCTAAGGCTGTCTCCCATTATAACACAGGAAAGGTCGTTTTTTCCGTTTCCTGGTAGAGATTTTTCAAGAAAAAGCGTTGCCCTTTTCCGAACCTTCCTTCTGGATTTCACAAACGAAATTTCTGTCCGTTTTCTCCACCTCAAAGTGGGATATTCCCATGCTTGCGCGAGGGCAGGCTCTGCCGCTTGGTGCGGGCCAGGTTCAGGGCGCGTATCAGGATTGGCCGGGTCTCTCGCGGTTCAATTACAGCATCAATATAGCCGCGGTCGGCGGCAACGTAGGGGCTGGCAAATCGTCGCTGGTAGTCTTCAACCAGTTCGGCCTGGCGGGTTGTCGGGTCTTCTGCCTCGGCCAGTTCTTTGCGAAAGATAATGCGGACTGCGGCATCCACTCCCATAACAGCGATTTCGGCGGTGGGCCAGGCAAAGTTGAAGTCGGCGCGGACGTGTTTGCTAGACATCACGTCGTATGCTCCGCCATAGGCTTTGCGGGTAATGACCGTCAGTTTGGGCACGGTTGCCTCGCAGTAGGCATAGAGCAGCTTGGCCCCGTGGCGAATAATGCCCCCATATTCCTGCTGTGTGCCAGGCAGAAATCCGGGCACATCTACAAAGGTGACAATGGGGATATTGAACGCATCACAAAAGCGAACAAAGCGAGCTCCTTTGACCGAGCTATCAATATCGAGCGTGCCGGCCAGGTAGGCCGGCTGGTTGGCCACAATACCCACCGGGTACCCATCCAGACGGGCAAAGCCAATGACGATATTGCGAGCCCAGAAGGGCTGGATTTCAAAGAAGAAGCCATCGTCGGCCACGGCTTCAATCGCGGTGGTTATATCGTAGGGTCGTCTGGGGTTGTCGGGAATAAGCGTTTGCAGGTGGTCTGCCATCCGTTGTGGGTCATCTTCGGGTACAACGTAGGGCGGTTCTTCCATGTTGTTGGAGGGAACAAACGAGAACAGCGTCCGAAGCTGCTCAAAACATTCTTCCTCATCGTTGGCCGCCATATGGGCCACCCCGCTACGGCTGTTGTGGGTCATTGCGCCACCTAGTTCCTCAGATCCGACATCCTCCCCCGTGACTGTCTTGATAACATCGGGGCCCGTGATAAACATCTGACCAATGTTCTTCACCATCAGGATGAAGTCGGTCATAGCGGGCGAATAGACGGCCCCACCCGCGCACGGGCCTGAGATAATAGAAAACTGGGGGATGACCCCGCTGCTCAGGACGTTGCGGTAGAAAATTTCGGCATAGCCGCCAAGCGAAACAACCCCCTCCTGGATACGGGCCCCGCCACTGTCGTTTATTCCAATACAGGGAACTCCCATTCGCATAGAGAGGTCCATCACTTTGCAAATTTTTTCGGCAAAGACTTCGCCAAGAGAGCCGCCAAACACGGTAAAATCCTGGGAAAAGACACAGACCGGGCGGCCGTCAATGGTGCCGTGCCCGGTTATCACCCCATCGCCAAGTGGTTTGCGTTGCTCCATGCCAAAAGCCGAATTTCGATGCACGGCGAAGGCATCCAATTCGACAAACGAACCAGGATCGAGCAGGGCTTCAATTCGCTCGCGGGCGGTCAACTTTCCCCGCTCGTGTTGCTTCTGAATAGCTTTCGGGTCGCCTCGGAGAACCCGCTCGCGGCGTTCTCGTAGCTCTTCAATCTTCTCTTCGGTACTCAATACGGTCATGACTTCTATGCTCCCATTTCCTGGTTGTGTTGCAACGACGTGCTTTTCATGTCCTGCTCAAGTATACCACAGCAACGGCCTGCTGCCTAATCCACGGGCCGCCCGCGCCCCGCCCGCGCCCCGGCCCGCACAACCGTCCAGGCAAAGAGCGGAACGGCAACGAGAATGCGTCGCCAGCGTCGGGGTTGGTGGAAAAGGCGGTAGAGCCATTCCAACCCTATGCGGCGCAGCCAGGCTGGAGCCAGGGGCACCCGTCCCGAAAGATAGTCAAACACCCCACCGACCCCCGTTGCAACCGGGATCTGGAGGAAGGGCTGGTTGCGGGCAATCCAGAGGTCCTGCTGAGGGTGGCCATAGGCGACCAGGAGAATGTCCGGGCGGGCCGCGGCGATAATCTGACGCAAAAAAGGCTCGTATCGTGGGTGGGGCGAACCGGCAAAACACCCCGCAATGGTAAGGGCGGGGTAGCGGGTCTGGAGCACTGTTGCGGTCGCTTCGGCTACGCCCGGCGCGGCTCCAAGCAAAAACATGCGGTAGCCGCGGGTCGCAGCCAGAGCCGCTATCCGCTGCGTTAGCTGCACGCCCGTCACCCGTCCGCGGAAGGCGGCCCCTTGCCAGCGGGCCGCGAGAATCAGTCCGAATCCGTCGGGCACCGCCAGCGAAGCCGCACGCAACACCCGCCGAAACGCCGCGTTTTTCTGCGCTTCCATGAGAAACTCCGGGTTGACCGTGGCGACCTGGTGTGCTCCCCCCGTTTCGAGAAACGCTGCTATCTTTGCAATCGCTTCGTCCTCGGTGATATTGTCTATCGGGATGCCAAGAATAGCGATGCGCCGGGGGGCACCTTTCTGTCGAACAGATTCTTGCACTGGTTCTCTGGCTTCGTGCTCGTTCTCTTTTTCTTTCCTTTTCCTCTGTGCAGATATTCTATCACACATTGTGCGGGTATTGTGCATGCATATTTTCTAGAAGTTGACCCATGCTATAATGGCTCCCATCCAGACATCCTGTCCCGACGGCCTGGAACTGGCAGCAAACTGACTGATTGATCATATCTGGGAATCTATACAGGCAGGTCGGCTATGGATATGGAATGGATCTGGTAGAATATAGCTAATGTTCGCTTATGAGCGTTTTCCGAGAGTATAAGGAGTAGCGAAAATGTATCGTTCGCATACGTGCGGGGAACTCCGCCCGGAGCACACGGGGCAGGAAGTATCCCTCTCCGGATGGGTCCACCGCCGCCGCGACCACGGCCCCCTGATTTTTCTCGATCTGCGAGATCGCTACGGGCTGACGCAAGTTGTCTTTGATGAAGCCAGCGACCCCGAAGCGCATGCCATCGCTTCTGATGCCCGCTCAGAATATGTCCTCCAGATTCGCGGGCAGGTGCATATGCGCCCCACAGAGTCTGTCAACCCCGATATTGCCACCGGGGAAATAGAAATCCGTGGTTTTGCGGCAACGGTGCTCAACCCTTCGGATACCCCGCCGCTCTTCATTGCCAGAGATGCAAACGAAGAGGAGCCGCTACGGTTGAAATATCGCTATCTTGACCTTCGGCGCGAACGAATGCAACGTAATTTGATGCTGCGCCATCGCATTATCAAGCATATCCGCGATTATCTCGACGACGAAGGGTTTCTGGAGGTCGAAACTCCTATCCTTATCAAGTCTACGCCGGAGGGTGCGCGAGATTATCTGGTGCCGAGCCGCCTCTATCCCGGCGCATTCTACGCGCTCCCGCAGAGTCCGCAACAGTTGAAACAAATGCTGATGGTTGCAGGATGCGATAAGTATTTCCAGATTGCCCGCTGCTTCCGCGACGAAGACCAGCGAGCCGACCGCCAGCCGGAGTTTACCCAACTTGATATGGAAATGAGTTTTGTTGACCAGGAAGACGTGATGACGCTGGTTGAGGATATGCTGGTGTCGCTGACACAAGCCATACACCCGGAGCGGAAGCTGCAAACGCCGTTTCCGCGCCTCACATACGCCGAGGCACTCAGCCGCTATGGAACAGAAAAACCCGACCTGCGCTATGGGTTGGAGCTGGTCGAACTGTCGGACGTGCTGGCAGAAACCGAGTTTAACGTCTTTAAGAATGCGCTTGCGGGAGGCGGTGTGGTGCGGGGGGTGTGCGTGCCAGGCTGTGGTGACTACAGCCGCAAGCAGCTTGATACCCTGGTGGAACTGGCAAAATCCGCTGGCGCGAAGGGGCTGGCCTGGGCCGCCCTCGCCACCGATAGCCCGTTGCCTGCTGCTCCGGCCGATATGCGCTCCTCGTTCGGACGTTTTGTGAGCGGGGACGAAATGGCCAGCATCTTTGCGCGGATGGACGCGCAGCCGGGCGACCTGCTGTTACTTGTTGCCGATGCGCCCGGCGTGGTTGCCACCACGCTTGACCGGCTGCGCCGCGAATTTGGCCACCGCCTCAACCTCATTGACCCGAACGCGCTGACGTTTGCCTGGATTGTAGATTTTCCGCTTGTGGAGTGGAACACGGAGGAGCGGCGGTGGGAAGCGGTCCATCACCCCTTCACCTCACCACACGATGAGGATATGCCTCTATTTGACAGTGATCCGGCCAGTATCCGGGCCAGGGCCTACGATGTCATTCTCAATGGCTACGAACTTGGCGGAGGCAGTATTCGTATCCATCGGCGCGAACTGCAAAACCAGATGTTCTCGCTGCTTGGCATCAGGGATGAGGACGCGCAAGAACGATTCGGGCATATGCTCGAAGCCTTTACCTATGGTGCGCCCCCCCACGGCGGGATTGCCTTCGGACTGGACCGCCTGGCGATGATCTTCGCTGGCGAACCAACCATCCGCGAGGTTATCGCGTTTCCCAAGACCCAGCAAGCCGTGGATGTGATGACCGGCGCACCCTCGGAAGTAGACGAAAAACAGCTCAAGGATCTCCATATTGCGTTGCGGGGAGTGTCGGCAAAAGGGTCGTAACCGTTCAGTCCCCCCTCCCAATCCCTCCCCTCCGCTGGGGGGAGGACAGGTAGGGGGGGCGCATCGGGCAAGCGGGACGCTTGCGCTCCCAGGGATCAGGGATTGCCCGAACACCGTGAACGTTTACAGCAGCCGGGCACGGAGGGTAGCCATCTCTACTTCCTGGGCCTCAAGGTGCTTGTTGGTCTCCAGCAATTCAAGGACGAGGGCTTGCACCACCGGATGGGTCACGGGCCCAGTCGTCTACGCTGATGGAAGGTGGCAGGAGTTTGTTCGTCATAGGGATTATGATACGCCAGAATGCGAAGTTATCAAATCTGCTGCGCCCCCTGAACGATTAAACGATTACGATAGTGTAGACAATAGTGGAACAGCAATGCTATAATTAGAGTACAAGTGACAACTAGCAGGAGTTATTACTATGTCTGGTCATTCAAAATGGCATACCATCCGACGCTCAAAAGGTGTCGCCGACCAGCGGAGGGGGCAGCTTTTCACGCGGCTGGCCCGCGATGTCACAATGGCCGTGCGCGAGGGGGTGAGCGGCGACCCGGATATGAATTTTCGCTTGCGCCTGGCCATAGACAAAGCAAAACAGAATAATATGCCGATGGACAGCATCCAACGGGCTATTGACCGCGGTCTGGGCAAGGGAAGCGACGGGGCAATTGAAGAAGTTATTTTTTATGAGGGCTACGCGCCGGGCGGGGTCGCGCTGCTGATTGAAGCCGCAACCGACAACCGCAATCGCACGAGTGCCGATGTCCGCTCAACACTCACAAAACACGGAGCCAACCCCGGCGAGCCGGGGTCGGTTTCCTGGATGTTTGAGCAGAAGGGGTTGATTACTATTGAGCTGGATGGCACGGGCCTCGACGCGGACGAAGTGACGCTTATGGCGATTGATGCTGGAGCCGAAGATGTTGAGGTTTCTGGTACAACCCTGGAGGTCTATACCGAGTGGACCAGCCTCAACGATGTGCGCGTCGCGCTTCTTGAGCAAAACATCCCGATTACCAATGTTGAGAAGATGATGCGCCCCCAGACACGCATTGCGCTTGAAGAAAAAGAGGCGATGCAGGTATTGCGCTTGCTCTCCAAACTCGACGATCTCGACGATGTACAACAGGTCTATAGTAACCTGGACATGAACGACGAGTTGCTGGCCCAGTTTAGCGAAGAGTAGCCAGTTGTGCGGACACTTGGGATCGATCCAGGAACGGCCCGCATGGGGTGGGGCGTGATTGATGATAGCGGGGGGGGAACGCTCCGCTCCGTGGCGTATGGCGTGGTGGAAACACCGTCTGACACGCCCCCCGCCAGTCGGTTGCTCCTGCTCCACGAGGAGTTGACCAGTCTGGTTGAAACCTATCACCCGGACGCTGCCGCCGTCGAAGAACTTTTCTTCTCGCGCAATGTAACAACAGCCCTGGCCGTGGGACAGGCGCGAGGGGTGGTGTTGCTTGCGCTGGCTCAGGCGCAGCTTGCCATATACGAATATAAACCGCGTGAAGTAAAACAGGCTATTGCCGGCTATGGCGGTGCCGACAAACGCCAGATGCAGGAGATGGTCCGGCTCACGCTGAATCTTGGCTCGCGCCCGCGCCCCGACGATGCCGCCGACGCGCTGGCCGTGGCCATTTGCCACGCCTATACCGCCCCGATGCTGAGCCGCATTGCCAGCGCGGGGCAATAAAACCCATGTTGGAGCCACGTTGGAAAAAAGTTCTTGGCGACCTGTGGGGCAACAAGATCCGCACGATGCTTGTTGTTCTTTCTATTTTTGTCGGGGTGTTTGCAGTAGGGATGATTGCCGGGGCACAGGCCATTCTCTCGCGTGAACTGCACCGCGACTACCTCAGTATTGACCCGGCCCACGCCAGTATTGCCACTGGCAGTATCATTGCCTTCAACGAAGACTACTCGCTTGAGTTTCGCCCCGCGAGCGGCAAGGGATTCACCGACGACCTGATTGATGTTGTCCGCCATATGGACGGGGTGGCAGAGGCCGAGGGGCGGCGCAATTTCTATGTGCAGGTGAAGATTGGCAACCGCTGGCACAGTTTACAGCTTATCGCTATTGATGACTACGAGGACATCCGCATCAACAAGATACACCACGTCCACGGGGTGTGGCCGCCTCCCAAAAAGAGCATCTTGATTGAACGCTCCGGTATGCCCACGCTTGGGGCCGATGTGGGCGAGATGATCACCATTGAGCGGCCCGATGGAAAACAACGTCATCTGCGCGTGGCCGGTGTGATCCACGACCTGACACAGTGGCCCACCTCGTTTCTCGGCAACTACTACGGCTATGTCACCTTCGACACAATGGAATGGCTTGGCCAGCCACACACCTACAATCAAATGCTCATTCGTGTGGCGGGGAACGCCACGAGCAAGGAGCACAACACGGTTGTTGCCCGCCAGGTCTACGACAAGATCCAGAAGTCCGGGCGCGACCCCTCGTTTCCCAATGTGCCCGACCCGAATCAGCACCCGCTCCACTTCCTCATCACCGCCATTACCGCCATGATGGGCTTGCTGGCGATATTTGCCATTTTCTTGAGCGGGTTTCTTGTCACCAACACGATTTCCGCGTTGCTGGCTCAGCAGATCAAGCAAATTGGCGTGATGAAGTCGGTCGGCGCACGCACCACCCAGATTATGGTGATATACCTGGTACTGGTTGTCTGCTTTGGCCTGATGGCCCTGCTGCCGGCTATCCCCCTGGCGCAGCTTGCCGCCAGCGCGTTTGCCGATTACATCGCCATTTCTATGAATTTCACCATTGCCAATGCGCTCCCCCCGCCCTATGTCGTTATCATCCAGGTGGCAGTGAGTATCATTGTGCCCATCGGGGCCGCCCTGGTGCCGGTCTATTCAGGAACCCATATCACCATCCGCGAAGCTCTGGCCAGCGGGGGCGGGCGCGAAACCTACGGCACCGGTCTGTTCGACCATCTGATACAACGGGTGCGGGGGTTGCCGCGCCCGCTCCTGCTCTCGCTGCGAAACACCTTCCGACGCAAAATGCGGGTGATGCTCACGCTGATAACGCTCACGCTCGGCGGAGCCTTCTTTATCTCAATTTTTAGCGTGCGCGGCTCGCTCAACCACACGCTGGCGGTAATGATGGAGGCTATCTACGGGCATGATATTGAGGTCTATCTCAACCATTCCTACCGCGCCGAACACATGGAACAGGAGGCCAGGCGTGTGCCGGGCGTTGTCGCTGCCGAGAGCGCGGCCCAGACCAACGTCCGCCGTATCTACCTCGACGACACCGAAAGTTTGAATATCAGCCTGTTTGCGGTGAAACCCGATACACAGACCATGAATCCGAGCGTATTGGATGGCCGCTGGTTGAAGCCAACCGATGAGAACGCCCTGGTCGTGAGTGCAGGTATTTTGAAGGACGATCCAGATATGACGGTCGGGAGCGAAGTTGTCCTGAAGGTAAAAGAGGATGAGACCACCTGGAAAGTTGTCGGGTTGATGCAGGCCATTGGGGGGGCGCGGTGGGCCTATACCACCTACGACTACTATACCCGCGTGGCCCGCGAACCGGGGCACGCAAGCTACCTGCGCGTCATCACTCGCCAGCATACAGGCGAGTATCAGGCACAGGTGGCCACCCGTCTGGAAGATTACTTCAAGCGGCGCAGCATTGATGTAAGTTCAACAAAGACAATGGCGGAATTGTCACAGGGAGACCGCGAAGTCGTGGAGTTAATAACCATCAGCCTGATGCTGATTGCGGTGCTGGTGGCGATTGTCGGGAGCCTGGGGTTGGCTGGCATGATGAGCCTGAACGTGATAGAGCGCACCCGCGAAATTGGCATTATGCGGGCCATCGGGGCCTCGAACTGGTCAGTGCTTCAGATTTTTATGACCGAGGGGATCGTCATTGGCCTGATAGGGTGGGCTATCGGGTCGCTCCTCGCTATCCCCATCAGCCAGATGCTCAGCGGGGTATTGGGGGAGATGCTCTTTTCCAACCCGCTGAATTTCAATTTTTCCTTCAGCGGTATTATCATCTGGCTTATCCTCTCGCTTCTCCTGGCCGCCATCGCCAGTTTCTTTCCTGCCTGGCGAGCAACGCACGTCTCTGTGCGCGAGGTGCTGGCCTACGAATGACACCAAATTCGGATAGATAGTCTCGTCTCACCATAAAGGTACAGAGTACACAAAGGCCCCCCCTTTCACAAAGCCTCTGTGCTCTTTGTGCCCTTTGTGTCTTTGTGGTTTTTTTCGTATTCAGGCGAACATGGTATCAGCATTCCCCATACTGGCGGCGGTAATACTCCCAGTATTCGCCGCTCTTGATAGGCCGCCACCAGTCCTCGTTTTCCTCATACCATTGCACAGTCTGCCGAAACCCTTCGGCAAAGCTGACCTGCGGTTGCCAACCGAGGGCGCGGATCTTGCTGGTCTCCAGGGCGTAGCGCACGTCGTGGGCCGGACGATCTTTGACAAAGTGGATAAGGCTCTCTGGCTTGCCAAGTGTCTCGACAATCATTCGGGCAACCTCCAGGTTTGTGCGTTCGTTGTCGGCCGCAACATTGTAGGCTTCGCCCAGGGTCCCCTGGTGCAAGACCACATCCACGGCCCGCGAGTGGTCCGCGACAAACAGACGGTCTCGCACCTGCTGCCCATCACCGTAGAGCGGTAGGGGACGGTCCTCAATAGCGTTGGTGATGAAGAGTGGAATAGCTTTTTCAGGGTACTGGTAGGGGCCATAGGTGTTGACACTGCGCGTAATCGTCAGGGGTAGCCCATAGGTGAGAAAATAGGATTGGGCCAGCAACTCGCCCCCGGCCTTGCTTGCCGCGTAGGGACTGGTCGGGCGAAAGCGGTCTGTTTCGGAAAATGCGCCAGAGGGGATGGGGCCGTACACCTCGTCGGTAGAAATGTGGTGGACACGTTCGAGTTGCAACGCTTTCACCGCTTCGCACAGCACATACACCCCATAGACATCGGTTTGAACAAACGCATCCGGGTCGAGGATAGAGCGGTCTACATGGGTTTCTGCAGCAAAATTAACCACAGTGTCTATTGCATAGTGTTGCAACGTTTCGTGTAGCTTCTGGGCATCGCAAATATCGCCCTGGACAAACGCAAAGGCCGGATTTTGCTCAACAGAAGCCAGGTTTTCCCTGCGCCCGGCATAGGTCAGCTTATCGTAGACCACAATCTGATAGGAGGGGTAGGCTTCGAGCATATAGCGCACAAAGTGCGACCCCATAAAGCCCGCCCCACCAGTGACAAGCAGGTTTTTCATTGTGTTTCCTTTTGCTTTGCGTATTAGCCGTTAATCGGCTCCCATATCTCGGTGAGCACGCTATCCCAGGGGACTCGGTATTCGTCCGCAGGGTCGAAAACATGCGATTGAAGATTGACCACGATAACTTCGGGAGACGAAAGGGCTTTCCACCCATGCATAATCATTGGTGGTATCTTGATCAGGCGTGGACGGAGGGACCCCAGAAAAATCTTGTTGACGTGGCCAAACGTTGGCGAATCCTGGCGGATGTCTACAAGCGAAACCTGTAACTTGCCACGGGTAACGGTAAACTGGTCGGTATGGTGCTGGTGAAAATGCCAGCACTTGATAACATCGTAGTCGGTTGCGCTCTGGTAGACATGTTCGGGGGCAAGCAACCCATCTTGTTCAGCCCAGGGCTTGCTCCAGAGTTCCACCACATCGCCGCGCCCGTCGAGATGGACCTGTAAATCTTTGATGATGACTCCCTGAATCGTCGGCGATTTGGAAACAGGTTGGATGTAGAAATCGAGCGTTTCGAGCCATTCAACGGTTACATCGCTTGCCAGAAACGGAGATCTTCTCATACTGTGTTTTTCCCTTATCGTTCTTTCTTTACTACTCGTTCTTTCGAGTTCTTCTCTCCAGATAACCTGACCGTATTTGTAATCGTTCACGGTATTTGGGCAATCCCTGATTCCTGGGTACGCAAGCGTCTCGCTTGCCCCGATGCGGGCGAGGCCCCCCTGCCAATCCCTCCCCCCGCTGGGGGGAGGACAGGTGGGGGAACTGAACGATTAACCGTATTTTACCCGAATCCAAAAGCGGAGACGATAAACTTTCCGCCGGTGATGCCGAGGGCCAGGGCCAGGCCACGCACAATCCAGGAATCGTGCATACGACGAGAAAGACGCGCTCCCGCCTGCGCCCCGAATATCACCCCGATGGCCAGGAGGATAGCTTGCTGCCAACCCTCAACCAGGGCCCCCGTGGCCAGGTGGGTACCCGTCCCCACCAGCGAGGTAATCGCCAGAATAAAATGAGAGGTAGCTGTTGCAATGTGGACGGGAAAGCTGAGCACATAGACCATCATTGGAACATGGAATATCCCCCCGCCAATGCCCAAAAAGCTAGCCAGGAAGCCAATACCGAGGCTCACCCCCACTCCAATGAGCGAACGGGAGGAGAAGAGGCCTGGAGGCGGGATGGTTGTTGTCATTGAGGCTTGCGCCGCTCCCTCTGGCTCATCTTGCTTCTTGTTGCCCCTTGCAGACCGCGATGGTCTGACAAAGAGAAACACCGAACCAATGAGCATAAAGCTGCCAAACAAAAACTCAAAGAGGGTGCGGGGGATGGAGACTGTTGTCAGGGCCCCCAGGATGGCTCCAGGAACCGTGGCCAGGGCAAAGAGTGTGCCTCTCGCATAGTCAATGCGTTTCATGCCGGCATAGGCCAGCGAGCCAGACACAGCATTGACCGATACAACCGCCAGGGAGATGCTGGTAGCAATAGCAGGACTTTTTCCTGCATGAAGCATCAGGAGCACGGGTACGAGAATAAACCCGCCGCCGACTCCGACCAGTGACCCGTAGGCTCCTGTCAAAAACCCCAGGGGGATGAGCAAAAGCATCCATATAGACACAGCGAGTTGCCCTTTCCATCATTATACAGGCTAATCATATGGTTCCCCCTGGCGCATTCCCCTCTCTCAGTCGGGGTCACGGGGCGGGGGCAGTTCAGCACGAGTAAATGTCCAGCGAAACAGGCGGTTCCACCAGGCTTCTGGCTTGCCAATAATTCGTTGGGGAGGCTGGTGGGGGCCAAGAAATTCCATACCATATGTTCCCACCAGACCAATCAGGAAACCGAGAAAAATGAAGATAATCAGACCGTATCGCTCGGCTGTTGTGATGACCGGGTTGACAGGCACGGAGGCCCGCGCCGCAAAGCGCACCTCGGTGCCAGGCAGTTTGTCGGCAACGTTGATTTCGGCTGCTTTTCGGGCCAGGGTCGTATAGGTTTGTTGGGCAAGATCACGAGCCTGCTCCAGGTCGGTCTGTCGGGCCGTGTCGCGCTCAACCTGCGCTTCGAGGTTTCGTATTTCTTGCTCCAGGTCGTTGATGGCCCGGTTGAGCGGGGTGTCGGCTGTCGAGAAACTCAGGAGGTCGCGTTTGTCGCGGAGCTGAAGCAAGTCGTTGGCCCGCGCCAGTGCGGCCTGAGCCAGCGGGTTGTCCTCAATGACGGCCTCGCTCAACTGCCCCAGTTCGCCCCGCTCAAACAGCTCCGGATATTTTTCGCGGATGGTACGGGTGAGTTCGGTATCGTCTGCCGGCTCGGCCAGGGCTAGATCTTCGTCATTGAGCAACACCTGCCGCTGCTGTTCGATAATGCTATCGAGTTCGGTCAGGCGGCTTTCCAGGGTGGTAACGATGGACTGTGCATCAGTGACAAGGTCTGCCGGAGCAAGCCAATCCAGCGAATATAGCTGAATGTTGAGCAGCGATCCGCGTTCTCCGTCCTCACTTGATGCGGATGAACCGGCGACCTCGTCAAGCACGCCAGCCACTTCCATTTTGAGGAATGTCAGAGCAAGAGCGGTTGTTCTGGAATCTCCCCCCTGCACGGCCTGCTCGTGCAAGAGGCGGGCCCGCTGCAGCAACCCATCAATTCGCGCTTTCTCCGCATAGGCCTGATTAAAAATTCGCTGGCGTTCTTCGCGCTGCAAGGTGAATGCATTGACCTGGGCATCAAGTCGGGTTGAGAGATAGGCATTCATCATTGCCCGCTTGCGTTCCTGCTCTTTTTCAAAGGCCAGCAAGCGGTTGGACGACTGTGCGGCAAGATAGGCAACATAGATCTCGGCGTTCGTTTCAATTGCCTGGTTGATAATCGTTGAAACCGCGTTTGCTCTGGATTCCTGCAAAATCGTCAGGATTTTGACTTTCTCATCAATGAGTCGTTGCGATTCTCCTGTCCGACTTTCCACGAGAAACTGGTTCAGGGCTTCCTGGGCATCGGACAATTCTTGCTTGGCCCGCCCCAGGTCGGCGCGGATAGAGTCGCTCGCGGTGGGGGGGCCGGCGTAGATACGGTTGACCAATCGTTCGTATTCGGCGGCCCAGACATTGGCTATCCGCGCTGCTTTGACAGGGTCCTTATTCGTAATGCTGATTTCTATCAAGTCGCTCGGTGCTTCTCCGCCGGAAACCAGGCTTCCTTCAACCATATCGGCCACGGCACCGGGTTGGCGTTCTTCTTCTGTCAGCTCATCCTGGAAGGTATCCAGAACTTTTTGTGCAATCGTATCGTTGTAGACAAGTTCAACGAGGGCCAGACGGCGAGCGTTTGCGGCTTCTTCCAATACCTCTTTCTGAAGCTCCATACTGTAGAGCAGTTCCTCTTCGCTCAACGTCTCAACCGGGGTCTCAAAGTCTACTTCGGTGCGGGCTTTGACAATGGCAACTCGTGCTTTTGCCGTGTAGATTTCCTTCCGAAGCATGGGGATAGCCTGATAGACCATTCCCAGCAGAAAAAGGATCAAGGTCGGGACGAGGATCAGCCGCCACCACCGCAACGGGGTCAAAAACAGGGGACGCAAATTGATCGTTGTTTCTTCCATAATTACCCTCTACTATCTGGCTATTCGGAGATAACGTTGGTGTCCGAAACAGAACGACGGGATGAGCGCGACCATCGCCACCACACAATGCCTGCCAGAGTCAAGACTATCAGCACTCCTGAGATTACAATCAAGAGACCTTTCTGGTTCTGGAATAAGAGATGGGAAGGAGTAGTGAAATCGCCCGCAACAATGATTGAGGTAGCCAGTTCTTCGGTGTCCAGATCGGAAATAACAACGCGACGGTCTTCGACAGCAACAATCATCTCCGGAGGAACGAGTTCCCAGCACTCCTGGCTAGAAATCTCAAAACACCGTTCAGGTTCAGCGTACCAGGAAATCTGCCGTTTGTCTAACACCGTGGCACATTCGGGCGTGTCGTCCACCGGTACCTGCACCGTCCAGAGTCCGCTTCCTTCAACCACGAAGAAATCATAGAAGGGAGAGCACGTTAGCGACGAGAGTTGCTGCGTGTCTGTTTCTTCTGCATAGGGAGAATCGAAGGTATTACGGGGATGAGAAACAATCACGGAAACCCCCGACCCTCCATTGAGACTGGCTTCTCCCAGTGTTGTCTCCCCCAGGCCTGCCGCCCACTCTATCACTGGTGCGTAGAGTCGCTGGACCCATATATCAATTTCCAGGCCATCGGGCGCGGGGCCGCTGGCTCGCCCCCACCAGTTGTGTTGTCCATTGAAGGTGCCGCCCTCGCGGGAAAGAGCCGTGACAAAGTTGGTGATATTATTGGCATACGCATTCAGCTTGCCCGTGCCCAACCGAAAAACCAGGGGATTGTTTTCTATGGTATTGCCTGCCACGACAACCTCAACGCCTTGAAGGGTTAGAGCTGCTCCGCTCCCGTGGCTGTATATGGTATTCTTACGGATCTGGACAATGCTGCCCGATACCAGGATGCCTCCGAGGTAGTTGTTGGCGATCCTGTTGCCTGCGTCCTCTTCCATTCCTCCAATGAGGTTTTCGGGCGTTCCAATGAGGATAATCCCGTGGTTTGCGTTGCCCATCCGAGCGGTGCCGCTGGCATCGGTGCCAATAGCGTTTCCCTGAACGCGGTTGCCCTCGGCTGTGCTGCCCTGAAGATTAATCCCGTTGCGGCGGTTGTTGGCAATGACATTTTGTGCGTTTGGCTCGCTCCCGCCAACAATGTTATTCCGTGCTCGGATGATAATCACCCCGTCCTGGGCATTGCCGAGGTCTCCCGTGCCTTTGACATCGGTCCCAATGTAGTTTCCGCGAATCTCGTTGTTGCTGGCACTGCTTCCATCAATCATAATACCGTGGGCCTGATTGGCCGAGATAACGTTTCGCGCTTCCGTCGTGGTTCCGCCAATTGTATTATGCGGTGAAAAGTGTATCAGGATGCCACTCCCCTGGTTGCCCAGGCCTATGGAGCCAGTTGCATCGGTGCCGATAAAATTCCCCTGGATACTATTTGCCGTGGCATTGCTACCATCAATACGTATACCGCTGCCCCCATTGCCAGCGATAACATTGCGCGACAGCCCTTCGGTTCCCCCTATGATATTCTCAGTGGACTCACTGATGATGATACCCGAACCGCTATTGCCATGCGCATCTGTTCCGCTGGCATTCAGGCCAATGTAGTTGCCCACAATCCGCGTTCCCGTCGCTCCGCTCCCCTCTATGAAAATACCATTCCCGGCGTTGTTGACCACGACATTACGGGCCGCCTCAACCGTCCCCCCGATGGTATTCCCCGGAGCGTTTCTGATGATTATTCCCCCACCATTATTTCCCAACCGCATCATACCGGTGGTGTCGGTGCCAATGAGGTTTCCTTGAATGAGGTTGCCGGTTGCTTCGCGGTTGCTAATGACAATGCCGCCGGCGGTGTTGGCCGAGATAATGTTTGCTGCTCCTGCTTCTGTTCCGCCAATAGTATTGTTCGAGCCACCTTCTATCAATATGCCGTTGACAGAATTTCCCAGGCCGGGGTTGCGTTCCACATCTACGCCGGTTCCGAATTTGTTCAGGCCAATGTAGTTGCCCTGGATGACGTTCCCTGTTGCGGCCGTTCCGTTGATCAAGATGCCGTGGCGTAAATTTGCCGAGATGATGTTGCGGGCCGCGGGTTCTGTTCCCCCAATCGTATTGTTGGACGCATTTTCTATGACAATACCACTCCAGGCGTTGCCCATCCGGCTCTGGCTGAGACATTCGAGGTCGGTGCCGATGTAGTTTCCCTGAATGAGGTTGTTGTTGCTCTGCAACACAATCCCATTGCCTTGAAAACGGTTGATGACCAACCCTTGTACGGTGCTGCTCCCACCAGTGATAACCAGCCCATTGAGGATAACCTGTTCGCCCGGCTGAAAAAACGCTTCGCGGATGTTGTCGCCGTTTAGCTCGATAATCGGTTCGCCGGCAAAGCCAGGCTGCGTTGTCCCATCAATCACCACCGGATCGGTGATGGGGGGGAGGAGCGTTTCCAGAAATATCGTTTGGGCAGCTTCGGGCCGCCCGGCGCGGTCCAGGTCGTAGCCCTTGAGCAGGTGGGTGGCTGTCATCTCGCGGGTGGCGTTGAGCGGAATATCGAACGCGATAGTATCGCTCCCTGCGTTGGCATTGGCTGCATTGATGGCTTCGCGGAGCGAGCAATGCTCTGTGTTGCACGCGCCATCGTCAATATCGAGAATGGCATTGACGGTGAAAACTTGCCCATCGCGGGTTGATGGAGCATGGGAGTGCGCGGCGTGGGCTTGGATGGCGAGCGGATTGCTCCAGCCATTCCCGACAACACATCCCACACCCAGCAACATCCCCACAAGGAACAAAAACCATTTCCAGCGATACGCAAAAAGGTTTTTTAGCGAAAAGCGAACACCCTGCTTTGATACGTATAACAAAAGTTTGACCCCAGATGTTTTATGTAAGGTTGTCTCAACAGCTTTTTCCTGGCAAATGGTATCACAAATCCTCATGTTTTGCAAGGCCTTTGGCGGCCTTTGGCGAGACACTTGCGCTCCTATCCAGCAGGAGACAAAAACCCCGTAATCGTTCAGTACCCCTGTCCTTCCCCCAGTGGGGCGCACAAGCGGCGAGGGAGAGGGTATCGTAGCATTATGGTTTTTTCTTACGTATCCGCCAGACAGAAAACAGAGAAAACACCCGGTCCACGACAGCGGAAAGGTGTTTTCTCCCCTCTCCGGGACACGGGAAACTTTCCTGCGGGCGCGTCCCTAATCGAGCAGGCGACGCTTGAACCGTTCGTAGCTGCGCTTGACCTGACGCACCCGCCACCCCAACGACAGCAACACAACACCAATAGCAATGAAGAAAGCCGCTGCCAGAATCGCCAGCAGTTCCGGCCAGATAATCACGAGCACACCGAGCAGGATCAGGGCGATCCCCTGGATCAGATAGAGCCACCACAGGGCCGAAAGTTCTTGCGTGAGGTGGTCAAGCGGGCGCAAATCAACATATCGCGTGGTCATAATACATTCCTCCTTCCTGAAATTTCGCTTGCCTCACCTGACAGGGTAGCCCATAGGTATAAGATGGCTGTTAAGGTAGCATTAGTTTTCTGTTTGAGTTTTTGTTGCCACACAGAGACGAACATCTGCACCGTTCCCCTTCTTCTCCCAATATGGTACAATACGAAGGACCGGAAGGCCGGAAGATGGGAATGGTTTCACTATCGCTACTCGTTTCAATACTCGTTTCCGTCGTTTCCATAGGAAAAAGCGGCAATGGAACCACCCGCTTCAGCGGGTGTGGGGAATTGCCGCCATCCTCCTTTCTCCTGGTTGTCACGACTGAATGAGTGTGCTAGACTTTTGTACAAGGCACTCTCTGCAAGGAGAGCCAACAGCTTTGCACCTGCACCTGTACAAGCGAACATTATTCGCAATCGCTATACGGTTCTACGGAGCCGTGGGGAGCTGTCAACCTCCCCTGAAGCCCT
>DAOTUE010000094.1:0-51755 GCA_034436975.1 Chloroflexaceae bacterium | reverse complement strand
CGTTTCGACGCGGCGGCGGAGCCAGGCCATTCCGGCCTCGGCCGCCAGGGCTGCCAGACTGACGAGCATTGCCTGCCCCACCTGTTTCAAGTGCGATGGCAGGGGACCAGAAACGACCAGGCCACGCTGCTGCTCCGCACCGGGCAGAGCGCGATCGGTGCGGTCGAGCGGGGCCCCACACTGCCCGCAAAAACGATTTTCCAGCGAGTTTCCCGCCTGACACTGCGGGCAAATTCGTTCCACCATACCTCTATCTCCCTGATTTCCTGATTGATACCTGATGATACTTGATGACACCTGATATATCTGTTGTCAAACGTCCAACCTCTCCTATTCATCATCAGTATAACACAATGTCTTTCCCCTGACAGGTTCAAGATTTGCCGTCATTGTTCACGCTTGAGGGTAAATCCTGGGAGCGTAAGCGTCCCGCTTGCATCCAGGCGAGCAAGATGCCCGTGCTCCCTGAACCCTGAACCCCAAACCCTGAACCCTCTCTGAACAAGTAATCGTTCACGGTATTTGGGCAATCCCTGATTCCTGGGTACGCAAGCGTCTCGCTTGCCCCGATGCGAACGCGCCCCCCCTCCCAATCCCTCCCCCCGCTGGGGGGAGGACAGGTGGGTGGCCTGAACGATTCTGAACAATTACGATTTGCCTACCGCATTTCCTGTGTTCCGCCTTCGCTTTGCTGCTGCAGCATTCCAGAAATCGTAAACGACCACGTATGCGCCGTACCATTGGCCGTAATCGAAACAAAGTAGGTACCAGCAGTAAGCGGCTCACGCGGCATCAGCACAACGGCGTGGCGCATCCGGAGCACGCTACGCCCCAGGCTCTGGTAGGAGCTGTTGCTATTCACATAGCTTGTTTCGTCGAAGAGACACGCTTCGAGTGGTTGCCCATCGCGGTTTATCGAATATGCCGTAACATCGGGTGTGTCGCCGAGTTGCATCATAATTGGTGGGCCCGATGGGGCGGTGTAGCCGGGGCACGAGGTGAGCGGGTCGGGCGATTCATTGCCGGTATAGCGGGTGTAGGGCATCTCGGTGCCATTGCCAGGGAACAAAATCGGGAATGTTACCCCATCGGGCATACTGCCGCGCCCCCGGTTTACATCAAGCGTAGCCCCACCCTGCCAGCGGCCTACCGCTTCGGTATAGAGGCCAAAGGCGGATTGATTGAGTTTCGGGTCAATAATCCCGATCCCATGAAACGGTCCCGTCATCCACATATCAATTGCGTTTTGATAGGTATAGTTGGTCCGTGACGTTACCGCAACGTTTCCACTCCTGGCTGCCTGATCTCCCTCCTCGGTATACCACTCGTTGCTGCTATCCTCGCTGTGGCCAATGACATCATTCTTGACCATATAGCGGCTATGTTTCCAGCAGCCATCACTCCAGATGGTGTTTTCGGTCACAGGGGGCAGGCCCGACAGACCCCGCAACCAATTGACATAGCCCAGCCAGGTATCGGGGACAGGTTCCGTTGTGGGGGTTGGCGTGGGCTGCACTATCTCCGTTTCCGTCGGCGTAGGCTGTAGCGTTTCTGTTTCCGTCGGCGTGGGTTGTAGCGTTTCCGTTTCCGTCGGCGTGGGTTGTGTGGGATCTGTTGGCGTATGGGTTGCCTGTGCTGGCTCTGTTGGCGTGGGCGTGGGTTGTGCTGGCTCTGTTGGCGTATGGGTTGCCTGTGCGGGATCTGTTGGCGTGGGCGTGGGGAGAGGTTCTCCGGAGTGTTTCTGTATGATCGGAAGATAAAGCACTTCTCCACCCGTACCAATCCGAACCGAACCGCTCTGCGTCGTGCCGCTTATATCTTCCCCTTCGGTGCTGCCAAACGATACCGAGGGATCGGTGGCGAACACGATCCCACTGGTTGCCGCGTCTACCTCGCTCCCCACGTGAAACGCCAGTCGCATGACTTCCCCATTGGTCAGGGCCTTGAGGGGATCAGCGTTGTTGTAGATCAAAACATCCAGCTCACCGTCAGTATCAGAAAGGTCTTCTGTAATACTTTTTTGCCATCCGGCCGGAAGAGAGAAGGTAGTCCCCGCCGCATTGTACGTCAGCAGCGAGGAGTTAATATCGAGCGAAAAGGCAATGCTTGCAATGCTTGCACCATTGGACGTAAACGTTACGGGAACCTCAACGGTCTCACCGGGCATAGCAGTAACCCGCCGGGCAATTGCCAGAGCAGGGATATTCGTTTCTTCAATCGGTATCCATACAAAGCCATCACTGGCTCTCCCCACGACATTCTGCCCGGAGGGATCGCCAAATGTTGCCGATGGACTGGCAGAAAAACCAACGTCTGCGGCGGTGGCTTCCGACGGGGTACCGACGGTAAAGCGCAGGGTGAGCAGTGTGCCATCGGACAGGGACGTTACCGGAGATTGTTCGTCGAAAGCGACAATATCAATTTCCCCATCTGTGTCTGCCGCATTGTGCAACACAATGGGAGTCCAGCCGGTTGGAAGATTGAAATTGAGTGCATCGGGAATGTCATCGTTGTCGCTGTCGGTTGCATCGAACGTCAGCAAGGTTTCATCATAGTCAAGCGAAAAAGCAATACTGGCAACTTCGGCACCATTTGCTGCAAAGGAAACAGGCACATCTACCGTCGTTCCCGCTGGTGCAACAATGGTATTGGGAATATCAAGCACTGGCTCATTCTCTGCGGCAGGAGTAATGAGCACAGAACCATCGCTGGTTGTACCAGCTCTATCTTCTCCCTCTGTGCTGCCAAACGTAGCTACCGGGTCGGGAGAGAATCCAACGCGAGAGACAACCTGAGCCACAGGAAAGCCAGTATCGAGGCGCACCGTGAGCAATGTCCCATCGGGGATGGTCGTCAGCGGCGTATCGGTATCGAAAACAACAATATCAATCTCCCCGTTGTTGTCGGTCGCATCATATTCTGCGGTGGCTCGCCAGCCGGTTAGAAGGTTGAAGCTGAGTGCATCGGGAATATCATCATTATCGGTGTCGGTTGGATGAAACGAGAGCCAGGTTTCGTCATAGTCAAGCGAAAAAGAGATGCTGGCTATGTCGGCACCATCTGCCGCAAACACTACCGGCACCTCGACCGCTTCGCCGCTATTTGCAGCAATACGTGGTTCAATGGACAATACAGGGATAGCCGCGTCATTATCGGCAATATGCACCTCAACCATTTTTACCTGTAGCCCATCGTAGCCGCCCCCACTGACACTATGGCTGATCGTGCTGGTATGTTCCTCCTCGTCCACGCTGTCATCCACGGCGCGAACCGTCACGGTCTGGGGGGTGGTCCAGGTTGTGGGTGAAAAAGTCAGTAGCACCGCATCGCCATAGGTTCCACGCTGCTTCTTGATTTCGGTCTGGGCATCAATAACAGCAGCATGGACAACAACCGTGCCAGAGGGGAGACCACCCAGGATAACAGCATAGCTATCGGTGCTACCATCACCCTCACTCACCTCGATACCCCCGTCAGTCTCCACAATGTGTACCGATGGGGTTGTCGGTACGCCGATGAGCACCGAGCCATCCTCAGTGTTTCCAGTGACAACCCCGCTTGCACTCCCAAACATGGCGGGGGGAGCGGGAGCAAAGGCAACAGGAGCAGTTGTCGTTACGGGCGGGGTTCTCACCCCGAAGGTCAGCGTCATCAGCGTGCTGCTGCTCAATGGGATGTATGGCTCAAAGGGGTCGGAGAGCACAACGCCAATCTCTCCATCGGTCTCTTCTGTGCGGGAGATTACCGAACTGGCCCAACCCGGCGGTAGATTGAATTGGGCCGGGTGATGGTCGGGCGAGAAGGTCAGCCATGCCTCATCAATGTCAAGCACAAACGTTGTTGTTGTCACCTCGACACCGCGGGGTTCAAAGTGGACGGGAACCTGGACCGTCGCCATTGTCGTTATCTCTGCGGTCGTGGAGATATGCTGCGGGATACGCAGCAGCGGGCCCTCATCATCATCGGTAATATGGACTGTCACTCCAACGATTGCCAGACCCTCATAGCCGCCGCCGCTGGCGGTATGGCTGATGGTACCGGTATGCTGCTTTTCCATAATGCGGTCATCCACAGCCCGAACGGTGATCGTCTGAGGAGTGGTCCAGGTCGTGGGTATGAAGGTCAGGGTAGCTGTATCGCTAAAGGCTCCCCCCTCGCTTTTCACCTCTGTTTGTCCGCTGGTGGCCCGGGCCGTGATTGTCACCGGGCCAGTGGGCAACCCGCCGAGAGCGACCGTATAGCTATCGGTATTCCCAACGCCCTCCGCAACCAGGGTATGGCCATCGCTTTCGCCAATCAGCACCGATGGTGTGGTAGACACCCCGATGATGACCGAGCCATCGTGGGTGGTGCCAGGGATGCGATACCCCCTGTCATCCATTGTATGGATAAATGTTGGCGAGATTGTGGGAGAGAAGGTTATTGCTGTCGTTGTTGTCATCACAGGGTGGGCCACTTGCAGGCTCATTGTCAGCAGCGAGCTACCTTCGATAGGCGGAGACATATTGTCTTCTGCAAATAACTCCCCATGTATCTCCCCACTCGACGGGTTAGAGGAGATAATCACCTTCCATCCGCCGGGCACGCCGGAGGTGACAACAGATCTGCCGGGCGTGAGTGAGAGCAAACGGTTATCGAGATGTAGCCGAAACGTGGTACTGACAATGCTCGCACCATCAGGGTCGAGACGCACTGGCACCTCAACTGTTTCTCCAGCGTGGGCGGGAATGTCTGTCGGGATAGTGAGTCGGGGAAGAGTGTCGTCATCTATGATAAGGACGCGAACGTTGTCCACAGGACTATCGTGGTAAGACGGATCGCGGCTTGTGATGCTCTGGCTAATCGTACTGGTATGGACAATCTCTTTCTGGTCATCGTCGGTGGCCCGCACCATCACCCGCTGCGGCACATCCCAGGTATCGGGCGCAAAGACCAGTCGGACTGTGGTGCTAAACACTCCCCCTTCTGGTTTGATAACGCTCTGGCCATCGGCGACCGTGGCGGTGAGGACCACGGTCGCCGTGGGGGCAACAGTAAGCTGCACGGTATAGCTATCGGTACTCCCGTTGCCCTCTATTACCTGCGTGTTCCCGTCCGACTGCACAACAAGCACAGACGGTGTTTGCGCCAGAACACGGCTCCCCTCACCAATCGTTGCTTCTTCCCACAAAACAATAGCGCAAAACAAGAGAAAAACACCGGCAATCATGCGTACACCCGATATTTGCATAGCTGGTTCTCCGTTTCTATGATGATTCTCTGGACTCAGACAGGCCCGCCCGCAACTGTTCCACCTCGTCGAGCGACAGCCC
The DNA here is from genome assembly GCA_034436975.1 of Chloroflexaceae bacterium. Classification (GTDB taxonomy): domain Bacteria; phylum Chloroflexota; class Chloroflexia; order Chloroflexales; family Chloroflexaceae; genus JAAUSY01. The sequence goes on along the minus strand of DAOTUE010000094.1, from coordinate 46,443 downwards.
GGTAATCCGCGCAACCGTGGCCGGGTCGGTGGCTTCCCTCAGCAGGGCCTCGGCAATCTCTCGCTCCCTGCTCATGCGGCCAATCTGTTCGCCTTCTGTCCGTCCTTTCGCACGCCCAATCTCTTCGCCTTCCGCTCGCCCGGTGTGGTAAAGCCCTTGCTCATCCAACGTCTGCTTCAGGCTCCCTTGATAGGAGAACCACTCTTCCGACGAGAGGGCCGCCTCCTCCGCCAGTTTGAAGGTTAGCTCATAGGGGGAAAGCTGCAACTCCTGCGGAACACCTTGCATCTCTGGCATATGGCGCAGCAGGTAGAGCCAGCGGTCTGTCCCTGTCACCAGTTCTTCCAGCGATTTCGTGAACTTCGGCAGTTCGATGAAAACAAACATCAACCCCTTGTAGAACACCTCACCAGTCTCACTGTCTGCCAGTTGCACCCGGCGCAGGTAGGCTGGCTTCTTATCCATCCGAAAGTTGAGCACACTGGTCACGTAGATTGGCAACAACTTGAAGGGTGGCCCGCTCTCCCCTTTTCGCACCTGCTGCGTTATCGGGAAGGTCGCGTAGTAGAGGGCCCGCTCTTTGTAGTAGCTCTGGCGGTTGCGCTGCATTTCCACAAGAAAGTGGTTGCCTTCGGTGTCGGTGCAGTAGACATCGTAGATACCGGTGCGCTCTGTGGCAATCTCTGGCACCTGCTCCGTGGGCAAGAAGGTCAGTTCGGCGATGCGGTAGGGCAGTTCGAGCACATCGTAGAGAAAGCCCTTGAGGATTTCAATGCTTTCGGGGCTATCGCGGCGGCCAAAGAGCCGCTTGAAGCCAAAATCGGTTGTCGGGTCAATGTAGCGAGATGGCATCATAATGGGTCGCTTTCCTTCGCGTTCGCGTTCTCGTTAGCGATAGATCAACGGCAAAAAGATCGCCCCCTCTTGCTGTGTTGGCTCCGCGGGAATGGCCTGTCCCTGGGAATTTCCAAACGATAGCTGCGGCATTGTACCAGTTTGTACCAGGGTTTCATCAAGGGAATCTATCGAGTCGGTTATCTGCAACGTAACCGTGGCTATCACCCCACCAGTCAGCGTGCTCAGCGGCGCAGCGTGGTCGGCAATGAGTATTTTGAGTTCCCCGCGGCGGTCCTGCGCGTCGAAAACCATGTTTTTTGTGAACGATGGGGGGGGGGAAAACACAACTGCATCGGGAATGCCGTCGTTGTTCTCGTCCGTTGCGTCGAAGCTCAGGCGGGTTTCATCATAGTTGAGTGAAAAGACAATGCTGCTGATATTGCTGCTTCCTTGCGAGAAGACGATGGGAATTGTCACAGTGTCTTGATGAACTGTTGCAGAAGCAACCATCGGCTCCAGCGTCGGAGAGGATGACGGCTCGGCTGTGATTGTCCCCCTACACGATTGCTGGCCCATGAGCAAGACCGTGCAGGTAAAGTCGGCGGCATTGACGCTGCCATCCTCGTTGGCATCACAACTTGTGTTGTTGCCATATTCTCCATTGAAGATACGCAGCATCATAGCGGTAAAATCGGCTGCTCCGAGCGAGCCATCGGCGTTGCAATCGCCGGAGGGGGGAGGCCCCAGGGATGTTGTGGTCAGGCTGAAGTTGCTGCTTGTCGTCGGATTTTCTTGTGCCGAAACAACAACATTGACAACATCGCTCACGTTGGCGGCTGCGCTGGAGGGAATATCTACCTCAACATCCACTTGCTGCATATTGCCTGCATCAAGCGTGATTGGCGTAGCGGAAACACGGGTTGTCCACTGGTTGTCACGCAATGACACGGCGTAGGTAGTCTGGACTGTACCGGTGTTTTTCAACCCGAAGGTATACTTTACCGTTGTGCCCTGCAAGGCTGAGCTTGCATCGGGCGAAGGCGGTGTTACTTCGATACCATAGGAGACCGGGTTGAGCGCATTGACGGCAGCATCAAGCTGGATGCGTGGACTGGTGATGCTGTTGCGGGTATCGAACACAGTAACCCCTGTGCTGCTGAGGGCCGCGAGGATGTCGTTGACGGTGGCCAGGGGGTCGGCCTGCCGCAATACCGCCCACGCTCCCGCCACATGCGGCGCAGCCATCGAAGTCCCATTCTTGTACCCATAACCGTAGCCTGTGACAGAAGAATTGATCCCATAGCCGGGAGCCAGCACATCCAGGAAGGTTGCGCTGTTTGAGAAACTGGCAACACTGTCATCATCTTTGGTTGCGCCTACACTGATGATATTAGAAACACAGGCGGGCATTCCCATACTGCTGGTGTACTCATTGTTGCCAGACGCGGCGATAACGGCGATATTGGCACTGTTCAGGTTTGCTGTGGCTGCCTTGAAGAGGTTCCCCCAGGTATTCCCATCGCAGGTCGCTTCGGTGAAATACTGTCCCCCACTGATGCTCATATTGACCGAGGCAATGGGGTAGGTTGTTCGCAGGTCGTAGACTCGTTCCAGCCCCTTGACCATGTCGCTGAAATATGCTGTGGTGCAGGGGGATGTTTTGCCTGCCCTGCTACACCCGGATTCGTCGTATTTCAGCGAGAAAACCTGGATAGCGATGAGGCTAGCATCTTTTGCCACGCCATCAATCGGAGAGGACATCCCTGCATAACGCTGGCCAGCAGCAATACCCGCGACATGCGTTCCGTGGTCGCATCCATCACCAGCGCAGGGGGCCGCCGAGCCAGTGGCAAACGATTCCGCGACTCCGCCCGGACACGCGCTCCGGGCGTATGGCTCCGAGGGAGGGGTTCCCACATTTGAAGAGTAGCAGGCTTCGGAGACAACCCGTCCACCCAGAAAGGGGTGGGCAGATTCTACGCCGGTATCGAGAATGGCTACGGCATACCCCGATCCTGTATAGCCTGCGTCCCAGGCCTTGTCGGCCCCAATAACAGGGATGCTCGAATCCAGAGCGGACGAAAACTCAATGTCCTGGGCGATCGCCTGCACGTCTGGCGCGGTATTTAGCGCAAGCAAGGCCTCATCATCAACCGTGAGGGCAAGGGCCGGAAGCGTGTGGTAGCTCCGATTGACCATGACGTTGTCCATCACCCCGCGGGCCGAGAGGTGTTGCAAGAGGCGGGTGCGAGTTTGTGCAATTGCTTGCCGCTGTTCGGCTCCATCTGCCTGAGAGAGGCCGGCCTCTGGTTGCACCTCGGCATTCAACCGAACAATGACGCGGATTTCACCCTCGTTTCGGGCTTGCTCCAGCAGCGGGGCAAGGTCCGTATTTTGCGGTACTGGCTCACGGGAAAGGGTGGGGTGTACACCCCCTATCCCCACCATCAGGACAACAAGAAGCACTCCGACAATAGCGACATACCTGTTCATTATGTTTCTCCTTCGGGTAGCCAGATCTCATGGGTTTGGACCTGTTTGTATCAACGTTGCACCAGGGGCAAATAGATAGTTTGCTCACGCACGGGGTGAACCACAACCCGCTGCCCCTGCGTGTTGCCCGACGCGAGGTTCTGTTCTGGTACAATCCACACGGCATCCGTGGGGATGCTGTCTGTCTCTCCGCGACTGGCAACATCTCGAAACGTCAGCGTCACAACAGTCCCATCTTCCAACGAAGCAAGCGGCGGGGTTGTATCAACAATGAGCACGTCTAGCCGGTCTGGTTGCTCTGTGCTAGTCATCACTGAGGTATCAAACGCATCAGAGACAAGGAATGTTACCACATCGGGGATGTCGTCGCTATTGTCGTCGGCGGGGTCGAAAGAAAGGCGATCCCCATCGTAAGCCAGCGTAAAGAAGAGGCTGCTAATTCTATGCTGGTTGCTGTGGAGGCGCACTGGCACGGAGAGGTTCCCCGCTTCGTCAGGCTGCAGGGTAGCGGGGAGCGCAAGGCGCGGATGTTGTGCTGCTGGCAGCGATGTACTGGTACTGCTGGTGCAGGAGCGACCAAAGATGAGCAACGCAGTGCAGGAAATATCGCTCACATCAACCGAGCTATCGGTGTTTGCATCGCATCCGGCATTGTCGGCGAACCAGTCTTTGCGAAAACGCAACACAATAGCGGGAATATCGGCGGCGTTCACTTTGCCATCGGCGTTACAATCGCCTGCATCAGGGTTGGTGGTGCAGGGGCCAGTTGTTGCATTGGCGGTAAGATAGTCCGAGGAGCCGTTGTTGTTGTAGGCCTGGAGGCGGTAGTAGCAGGTGGTTTCGCAGGAGCAACTACGGTCGGTATAGGTGGTGACATCTGGATTGGTTGTTGTCAGCAGCGTCCAGTCGTCTGTGCCCGTGAGTGAGCGTTCAATCTTGAATCCACTCTCGTTGTTGCTGGTATCGGTCCAGGTTAGCTGTATCTCTGTGCCAGAAACGGTTGTGGCCGTGAAGTCTGTTGGCGCGGTGGGGGGACTCCCCGTGCTTTCGCAGGCAACAGTTATTGTCGTTGCTGCTGCGGCCGAATTGCCCTCGCTGTTGTAGGCATACACTTCATACTCATATGTCGTATCGCATGTTACCAGCGTGTCGTTGTATTCCTCACTGTCCGGGGCAACAGTTCCGAGAACTACCCAGCCAATTTTCTCCTCAGTACGTCGCTGAACCTTGAATCCCTGTTCGTTGTCGCTGTTGTCGTTCCAGGTGAGGCGCACTTCTGTATCGGAAACCTTTGTAGCAACCAGGTTGCCTGGTGCAGCAGGTGTAGTCTGACTGGAGGCAACGCTCGAAACGGCTTCGTATGCATTGAACCGCCCGGCTCCCGACGTGTGGTCATAGCCCGCATCGCCCAGGTCTTCGGCGGTATTCCCCAGGGCAGTAACAACCTGTTCCGGGGTGAGCGCATCATCGGCCTGGAGCATCAGCGCAACAATGCCAGCAACGTGGGGGGCGGCGGCGGAAGTGCCATAGAAGGGGTTGCCAAAGTGGCCCAGTTGCCCCACTCGGGTTTCCACTTCGTCAATACTTGCTCCATCGAGGCTGTTGCGCAACCAGCGAAATTGCTGTTCAAAGTCAGTATACACGGTTGATGGGCCGCGAGAGCTATAGTCAACAATGTCATCGTGCCCGCTATCGCTGGCGTTGATGGCCCCCACCGCGATGACCCCTTCGGCGGCGGCGTGGCCAGGAATGGAATCGCCCACCACAATATCATTGTCTGTCACGTTACCGCTGCCAAAAACGTAGATTTCCAGTTCACGGTCCTGTGCTCCATCCATTTTCCTCACAGCAAGGCCCATCTCGATCTCGGTATTCCCACCATTGGGAAATATGATATGTTCAATCGGCGTATCATCGCCATCTTGTAGCATGATACTCTTCTCTACTTCGGCCGAGGTATCGTCAAGGCGGTAGAGATAGAGATCATAATTGTTGCCGCTGGCTCCCGGTTCATCGCTCCATTGCAAAACAATTTGTATTGTGCCAGGGTTTACAACAATATCAAGAAGCTGGTCTGGCTCGCTCCCATTCCCATTGAAGGTATGATACCCGCCCGCGGAGAAGAGGTATTTGCCCTGGTAGTGGGTCATCCCAAAGTTTCCGGCGGAGGTCACATAGGACACTCCGCTATCAATTGCGCCCCTGGCAATGCCGGCAACATCGCCATCGGAAAAATAGGGTTCGGTGGGAAAGGTCAGATCATCAACAATGACATCGGCCCCTTGAGCAACAAACCACTCAATACAGGTTGTCATCTCGATACTTGTTTTGGGGCCACAGAAAGAGAGTTGTGCGCCGGGAGCGAGGTCGTGGACAATTTCTAGCATTGCCGTCCCTTCATCACCACTGCCTAGCAGCGAGGGGTGGACCGTAATGGTAGCGGGGAGATCGTCGCCCACGGAGCCACGGTGGTCTACTCCATCGGAGATAACGCCAACGTGAACCCCGGAGCCATCAACGGAGAACTCCTGGCGGGCGCGGTCTGCCCCGGTGATACTGTCGCCCTCGGTGACAACGCTTCCTGTATTCGTATGCGCATAGGAGGGGAGCGCAACCCGCACCACGTCCGGCAGCCGGGCGACATCCTCGACCAGACGCGCTGGCACCCACGCCTGGATTGCTCGCAGCGTCGTATTGCTATGCTCAACGACAATACCCAACGCTTCAAGTTCGGTCTGGACTGCATGTTCGTCCCACGGCTCAGAGGAGTCGGAAAAATAGATGGCGGTATGGATAGCTCCAGCATTGTTGACCCGTGCCAGTTTTGTGCTCAGACTGGCGATGTCGGAGGTATTACCTTGTGCGAGTGTGGTACGAACCTGCTCAACAACAGGCCAGTAGTGCTCATCAACGCGGCCCGCCAGGGTGGGCGGAACAGGAGAAACCTTTTCATCCTGTTGCGTGTTGGCAGCAGGCACAAGCCTTGTATCGCTACGCGGTTCGGCGGGTTCATCGGCAAAGATGGGGGGTGGTGGAGAAAAAGAAATGAGTACCCAGATTGCCATCATCAACAATATCATTCCCATAAACCATCCCATAAACCATAGGAAGGGGTTGGAGCATTTTTTGCTTTCCATTGACAATATCTCCCCAATGTCTGATTTTTTGACTATGCATACCCCTATTATACCACGATACATGTCAAGTTCCGGGAATCTTGCGCGAGCGTGGGGAGACGTGAAAAGCTCTGCCAATCTGACAGAGCTTTCCGTATTCTTTTTCCGATTTTCCTAATACGAACTCTTCGACATCTTCTTGCGGCGGTTGCGTTCGGCACGGCGGCGTTTTTCTTTGCGCTGCTCACTCTTGGAAACAAAATGCATTTTATCGCGGTAGATCTTTGTGATCCGCTCTGATACGACCCCTTTGTTAAACCGGCGAATCAACTGGTCAACCGACTCGCCCTCTCGTCGCTCAACTTTCATAAGCCCGTGAAGCCTCTGAACAGGAATACGCTTTCCCTGTCCACAGACCCGTTCTTTTTCACCTCCTTAAACGTTCAATAGCTCTTCTTTCTTTAATCACCCACAGTTATTATCCATAGTATAGCGAAGAATGCGCCATATGGCAAGTTGAGCGCGGCGAGCTTGATCCCTCAAGTCTTGCGCGATGTGCTACCTCTGGTACAATGAGGGGGTGCTCAGATTTTGAGGATGCCCCATACATAACCGTTTGATTTGAATGGGAGATGATGATGTTTCGCCTGTTCTCCGTAGAATATCTGCTCAGGGCACTGCGCCGGTATCATCTCGTTTCATCCAGTAGATTTCTCCTGGTTTGCATCGCTCTTGCCTTCATCCTGAGAACATGATCCTCGTGATCGGGTACAATAAGGCTTATGCCTGACCTGTTCCTTGATACGTTCATTATTAAGATCAGGTTGTTCGTTTTAGATCTGGAGCTTTCATCGCTATGGTTTCTGAACAACAGACATCGGTTGTGCCGGGCGAGCGCAAGCCGCTCGCAACGCTTGTTGCACTATTTTTTCAACAACGAACCGTCACACTTATCATTGTCGGGGGGATTATCCTCCGTCTCTATCACTACCTGGCCAACAAGTCCATCTGGATTGATGAATACCAGTTGATGCGAAACATCATCAATCGCCCCTTTCCTGAGTTGCTCAAGCCGCTGGATTATGACCAGGGGGCCCCGCTCCTTTTCCTCTTCATTGAAAAAAGCTCAACATTGCTCTTTGGTGTCAATGAATATGCGCTCCGGTTGTTCCCGTTCCTTGCGGGGATTATCTCCCTTTTCCTCTTCTATGGACTGGCCCGCGCCTACCTGCGGACAGAAGCCGTGCCCATAGCCCTGGGGCTATTTGCCACAAGCTACTCACTGATTTACTATTCCGTGGAAACCAAGCAATACGCCAGCGATGTCATGGTGACGTTGCTGCTGATGCTGCTGGCAACCCGGCTGACGCAGAAACGGCTATCGGTTCTGGGGGTGGCGGGGTTTGCGCTGGCCTCGGCGGTCTCCGTCTGGCTCTCCCACCCGTCCATCTTCACACTGGCGGGCATCGGCGCAACCCTGGGACTGACCTACCTTATGAACAAGGACTGGCGCAGGTTTGCCAAAATCGTCTCGGTGGGGGTGGTCTTTTCGCTCAGCTTTCTTGCCTGCTACCTCATTTCGCTCCGCCCCCTGGGAAAAAATGAGTTTCTCCTGCGCTTCTGGGAGGAGGGGTTCGCCCCATTCCCCCCCACCTCGTTTGCCGACCTGCTCTGGTATCCCAAAACATTTCTCGTCTTCTTTGTCTACCCGGTTGGTCTGCCCGTCTTTAGCATTGGCGTGGTTGCGGCCCTGGCCGGGGCGTTTGCCCTGCACCAGCGCAACAAACCGATTATCCTGCTTGTTGCCCCATTCCTCTTCACCTTCCTGGCGGCCCACATCCACGCCTACCCCTTTGCCGAGCGGCTCGTTTTGTTCCTCATTCCGCTGGTTTTGCTCTTTGTTGCCGAAGGGTTGGTCTATATCCGTAGACGGTTATCAAGCAGTTCGGTCATTGAGCGAAATTTCCCCATTGTGGTTTCGTTTGCCTATGCCGTGATACCGCTGGGGTTTTTGCTGGGGGGGAAAACCCTCTCGACCATCTGGGCCCGCGGCTACGGGTTGCTCTGGATCAATGTCCTCTCACTTGTCGCCCTCGCGCTCCTGAGTATGCACGAGCACAAACGCATTGTTGCAGCAAGCCGTATGGGGTTGATGACGGCCCTGGTTGTGGTGGGGGTGTACGAGGGGGCGTTGCTCTCGAAAAACGTTGCACAACGTTTTGTGATGCCCGAATGGAGATATATTGCATCGGTTATCGAACAACAACGGTTGCCCGATGAGCCTGTCATCACAATGATATGGGATGCGCTTCCCCTGGACTACTACCTGGATGCGGATACGCCTTTCTTGCGCTACGGCGAATTTCTGGATGTTGCGAACGAGTGGGAAGCGGGCAAGCAATATCTCATTGTCTATTCAGAAAACTCGACCTACCGTATGCCGTTTGACTTCGGCATCACGCTCTCCAGCGAATGGCGATTCCCGCCGGCAGAAAAAGTTGATACCGTTCTGTACGATATGTCCGGGCGCAATGTGCGGGTGGTGCGCTACACAATGCTGGATTCGTCGCTATGAGAAAGGGAGACATTGTGGCGAGGCTTCGCACCCATGCCGCGATCCTCCTGGGCAAGATGGCCAGTGTCTTGAGCCGCGGGCTACGGTTGGGAGGGGGAACGACGTTTCCGGGCACGCTGGCGCGGCGTATTGCGCCCGATGTGCTGCACCGGCTGACCCGCCAACTCCCGCGGGGGGTTGTGCTCCTTTCGGGCACGAATGGCAAAACAACAACCGCACGAATGATTGCCAGTATGCTGCAAACCGGAGGAATGCGCGTATTGCACAACCGCGCTGGCGCAAACCTCGTGAGCGGGCTGACAGCAACGGCTCTGGCAAACTGCGACATAGCGGGGAACATCTGCGCTGACATTGGCCTCTTTGAAACTGATGAGGCAGCCCTGCCCCAGGCCCTCGCGGAAACAGAACCTCGCATCGTCATCATCCACAACCTTTTTCGCGACCAGCTCGACCGCTACGGCGAGGTGGATACGCTGGCGCGGGCCTGGCGCGATGCGCTTGTTTGCCTGCCAGCCTCTTCAACCGTGCTGCTCAATGTTGACGATCCGGCGGTGGCTTCGCTTGCCTCTGGTCTCTCTGCCACTGTCTGGACCTATGGGCTGGAGGATGAACGCCACGGGACGGGCGCAGCATCCCACACCGCCGACTCACTTTTTTGCCACCAGTGCGGCACTCGCTATACCTATCGGCTCGCGTTCTACGGGCACATCGGGCACTACCACTGCCCCGCCTGTGGTCTCCAGCGGCCCGATCCTCAGGTGCGGCTGGCGCGGCTCGACCTGGATGGCACGGCGGGAAGCCGCCTCTTCATCACCGCGCCAGGGGACATGACAATGGATTTTAGATTTCCGCTGCCAGGGCTGTACAACGCGCTCAACGCGCTTGCGGCAGTGGCAGCAGGGTTGGCTATGGGCCTGGACCCCTCGCACATCCGCACCGCGCTGGAAAACTTCCGGGCTGCCTTCGGGCGCATCGAACAGGTACAAACCCCCGCCGGCAAGCCGATGCTCATTGCTCTGATTAAGAACCCCGTGGGAGCAAGCGAAACTGTGCGAATGCTCATAACCCGTCACCCAGAGCCACAGGAGGGGGCAACCCTGCCGCTCACCCCCTCCCCGCTCTCTGCCTCATCCAGCCCATCCCTGCTCCACCTGCTCATTGCCATCAATGACCGCTACGCAGATGGGACAGATGTTTCGTGGCTGTGGGATGCCGACTTCGAGCCACTGGAAGGGCATATTGCCAGCATCACCACCAGTGGCACCCGTGCGGGCGATATGGCCGTGCGGCTCAAATATGGTGGCATTCCCCCCCACCACATCACCGTTGAGCCAGAGCTACCCCGTGCCCTGGACCATGCGCTGACGACGCTCCCCGAAGGCGAGACGCTCTTTGTGCTCCCCACCTACACCGCCATGCTCGAACTGCGCGACGAACTGAGCCGACGCGGGTGGGTGCGCCCCTTCTGGGAAACGTAGGGAACTTTTCCCGCGGCCCGTGCGTCTTCTGAGCAAGACAACCGTGGCTGTTTCTTCCCGATAGTTTCTTATATTTCTGACACGAAGGAGAGATTTCTATGAAACGTATACTCAGATCACAGATCCATCGCTCTATCCTGTCGCTGGTTATTGTGCTGGTTCTCGTACTGGTTTCCGGGTGTGGGGTGTTCAAGTTGAGAGAGGAAAATTTTACTGAAGTATCGCAAGGTCTGACAACAGGCGAGGAAGCGGAAGAGATTGAAGAAGAAAGCGCGGGAGCCACCGCTCCCGATGCAGCTATGCCCCCTTCTGATGGGAGCGGAGGGAGCGCACCTGCTTCAGGTGACGACGCAGACGCAATGCCAGCCCCAGCTCCGTCGCCCGTGCCCGCCCTTTCTTCTGCGGAAAAGGGCGATATGTATGAAGGTATGGAAGATGCTCCGGCCGTGGGGAGAGCCGACGGAAGCGGCGAGGACCGCGCCGAGAGCGAAACATTCCCAATGGAAGAAGCCGAATCCTATGAGGAAGCCGACGATGAAGCGATGCCCACAAGGCCAGAAACAGAACCAGACGAGGTCCGGAGACCGCAGGGGCGGCCCGCTCCGCTCAAAGCCGGCGAGCGAGATGACAACGAAATGTTTCAAGATTACTTGAATTATCTCGAAACCTACGATGGCCAGCCCGCCCTGACCTCCGACGTGAGCGAACGCTATATCATGAGCGTATCCAACGAGAACCAGGACCCGCTTTTCAATGCAACCGTGCGCGTTTTCGATGGGCAGGAGCAGGTTTTTGAAGGGCGCACCTACGCGGCGGGAACAACGATTTTTCTTCCGCGGGCCCACGGGGTAGGCGCAAACGCCAACGAGTTTCGCGTGGTGGCGGAATATGGCAATACAACCACCGAAACCACGATTGACCGCGAGGAGCGCGAGGAGATTGAGCTGATTATTGCCGATGCGCGCCCATCGGAAGATCTCCATCTCGACGTGCTCTTTTTGCTCGACACCACGGGGAGTATGAGCGATGAATTGAGCCGTATCCAGGAGACGATAGACAGCATCGCCCAGAGAATTGATCGGTTTGTGCCGCGCCCGGTGCTGCGCTTCGGGCTGGTGGCCTACCGCGACCGCGGCGACGACTACGTGACCCGTAGCTACGATTTCTCATCCGATGTGGAAGCCTTTCGCAAGGTGCTCAACAGCTTCTCGGCAGGTGGCGGCGGCGATGGGCCCGAAAGCCTCAACGAAGGGCTACACGATGCCATCCACGACGTGGACTGGTCTGATAGGGCCGTGCGCCTCATCTTCCTCGTGGCCGATGCGGGGCCCCACCTGGATTATGAGCAAGATTACGATTATCTGACCGAAGTGCAACACGCCGTGAAAAAAGGGATCAAAATCTACCCCATTGCCGCAAGCAATACCGACGCATACGCCGAATACGTCTTTCGGCAACTGGCCCAACAAACCCTGGCCCGCTTCGTGTTTCTCACCTACCAGGCGGGGCAGAGCGAGGGCGTGCCGGGCGAAAGTACCACGCTCGAATCGGGAGATCAGCCCTACACCGTGGAGCGGCTCGACGATCTCATTGTGCAGATTGTCCAGCGCGAACTGGCCGCCGCCCGTGGGCAGCGTTGAGAAAAAACTCCTTGCCGGTTTTTCCCTCTCTGCCATGATCTGGTATAATTTTTAGTGAATGTGCTATCGTTGCCACCTGCTACTGCAGGTGGTTCGTTTGCCGCCGCATGGTCCGAATCGGGGGGATAGGAGCAAGAACAATTATGCGACCACTCCGGAAATGCCGGATTCTCGCTCTTGTGGTATCATAAAGGAAGCCTGGAACGTCAGGTGTTGGGGAAGGTTTCGGGGAAACAATGTTCGGGGATGGTTTGGGAGTGTGGGATGGCGAAAAATTGACTACTAGTTGCCTTGCCATGTTTCAATCTGGACAGGATGTGGTAAGATATGAAGTAGTCAACGGTGGTCCCTGGAACTGTGATGCGTGATTTTGAATTTTCTGGTATTATAGTGGTGCAATCTCGTTTGCACAGTGGTGCCCTCAGTTAATTTTATAAGGAGCCAGATAGCCCATGACGTCATCAATAGTAGATTCCTTTCGTGGCCTTTATTATCCCAATAAGATTGGCCGCCTCACCTTTTTGTCGCTTGAAGAAGTGATGGGCGAGAATGGCGTAAAAGCGTTGCTACGCCTGGCTGATTTGACCGAGTATATTGACAATGGCTACCCACCCAATGACCTCAAAAAGGAATTTCCCTTTGAGGCCATTGCGGCAACCTCAGTGGCTCTGGGAACCATGTATGGGCCACGGGGGGCGCGGGGGCTGGAATTGCGTGCTGGTCGTGTGGCCTTTACCCTGGGGTTAAAAGAGTTTGGTCCCCTGCTTGGGATGGCCGACCTTGCGCTCAAGCTGATGCCAATTACTATGAAGCTGAAAATTGTGCTCAATGCAACAGCACAAACCTTCGACCGCTTTAGCGACCAGTCCAGCCATGTGGAAGAAGAAAAAACCCGTTTTGTCTACCACATTACCCGTGATCCAAGTAGCCTCCGTCCTGATCCGGGGCTGAATTTCTTCATTGCCCGTGGCATTCTTGAAGAAGCAACCGCCTGGGTGAGCGGCGGACGACGCTTTGCTGTGGAACAAATCAGTTGTATTGCGCTGGGCGATAAGACAACGGCATTTACGATTGATAAAGAGCCATTGGATTAGCCCATAATCCAGGAAGGGCCTGCACGACAGGCAGGAGCGAGTAGGTGGCAGCTCGTAGTGCCCCGCCGAAGCGGTTTTGCCCCATGGGGCAAAAGCTGCGAGTGTTTGCGTTCTCGCTGTTTGTTTATGCACGGCCAATCAAACAAATGGTTCTCGTGTCATGGGATGTCTCGCCTACCGGGTTGAGGGAAAGGGGTACAAACGAGCAAAACCATAAGCCCTCTGTGCTTGTGGTTCTTCACGATTCCTTTCCTTCCTGTCCCATCGGGTGCAACCTTTGGGGCTACTCCTTCGTCATATGGAGGGAGAAAACAGGCAGGTTGTACCTGGGACAATACAAGGGAGTAGACAGTGGCGGAACCATCGCAAGAGATTCTTCAGCGGGCCAAACAGGGAGATGCTGAAGCCCTGACAGAACTTATCTATAGCCAGCAACACTATGTGTATAGTATTGCGATGAGTGTGCTGAAAAATCCCGACGACGCAGCCGATTTGACGCAGGAAGCGTTTATCCGCGTCTTCCGAAGGTTGTCGCAGTATCAAGGGGAAAGCCGCTTTACCACCTGGCTCTACCGTCTGGTTGTCAACCTGGCCCGTGATGAACTACGTCGCCGCGGACGGCAGGTGCCGCTCGTTATTCCCGATGACGAGCAGGAATATGACCCATTTGCAGTGGTCGCCGACGAGGATCGCTGGAATGACCCTGACCTTGCTCTGGAAGCAAGCGAAACACAACGGCGTGTCCGTGAGGCATTGGAACAGTTGGAAGAGCATTATCGTCTTGCGCTTACCCTCTACTATTTTGAGGATATGAAGTATCACGATGTTGCGGCTATTCTTGACCTGCCACTGAACACGGTAAAAAGCCATATTCGCCGGGGAAAGGAGCGGCTGTCCAGCCTGCTCAAAGCCCAGGAACAGGAAGAAGAACAGCCGCCCGAACATTCCGACCGGGCCCGGGCGGCGCGGAATGAACCGCACAAGCCATATTCTGCAAATCTGCCTATCTGTTTTCTAGCTCAATTGGCGCAACCAGAAAGGGGGTAACAAACAATGAACAAACAAGAATGGATACACCGCGACCCCGAAGAACCGCTGGACCAGGTGCTCCGGCGTGAAATGCGTTGGCAAGCTCCCCCCGACCTTACGGAAAGGCTGATCGGGATTGTTGCTGCTACTGGTGGCGGCCCTGCTACATCTCCTGTTGTTGTAGCCCCCACATCCCGTCCGCAGCCGGGGCGGTGGTATTCGATCCTGGTGATGATCCTGACCGCGGTTGCGGTGGGGGTGTCGTTTGCTGTGTCCTGGCAGTTCTACGGTGTTGTGGGGGCCGAACTCGGTCTGAGCGAAGCCTGGAACCACCTGCAAGCTCTGGTTTCAATGGGGATGCAACAGGTCTATGGAGAAATTCCCGTCCTCCGCCACATTATGGTATTCATAGGAACACTCTACGAACAAGCCTCGTGGCTGGTCAACTGGGTGCTCCTGGCCGTCGTTCTCTGGCTGGTTTTCGACAGCAGCTACACGCCGGGAGCCAGTGTCCAGCGTCAGCAGTCCTCATAAAACGTCTCCGGGTTGAGAGCGAATGCAAGAAGAGAAAGATCTGGTTTCCCAAACCGGATCTTTTCTTGTAGCTACAGGAAGGGAAAAGGAAACAATGGACACCAACCACCTGCAACAGACCGTTGCATCCTTTGTTGAGAGCACCCGCGACCATCTCTACATTCGTCCCGAAGACAACCTGCTCATTTTGCGTCCCAACCGCATGAACTTCCTCAACCATACAGCAGTGGAGATGCTCCACCAGCTCTATAGCCAGAGGCCAATCAATACCGATGCGGTCATTCACGACATCGCTGCTCGCTACCAGGTGCCCCCGGAGCGTGTGGCCCACGACCTGGGCCAGCTTATCCAGAGCCTCTCACTGATGCTGCGAAACGACCCGCTGCACGCCCCCCTGGTCCGTACTGTCCCCTTTGGCACCAATCAATACCACTACCCCGTGCTCTCAGAAATTGCGCTGACCTATCAATGCCAGCT
Organism: Chloroflexaceae bacterium; assembly: GCA_034436975.1. Classification (GTDB taxonomy): domain Bacteria; phylum Chloroflexota; class Chloroflexia; order Chloroflexales; family Chloroflexaceae; genus JAAUSY01. Next base: position 31,170 of record DAOTUE010000094.1, on the reverse strand, counting down.
TCGTTGCACGTTTTGCTATGCCAGTGCGCCCGGACGCGGGCGAACATTCGCCCGGATGACGACCGAGCAGGTGAAGACCATCATAGATAAAATTGTGGACCAGGCCCACGCGCCAACCCTCTCGTTCACCGGCGGGGAGCCTACAACCCACCGCGACCTGCCCGACCTGATCGCCTATGCTCGTTCGCGGGGGTTGCGCGTCAACCTCATTACCAACGGCATCCGCAGCGCAAAAGTAGCCTTTGTCGAACGACTGGCGGAGGCCGGCCTGCACTCGGCCCAGGTGAGCCTGGAAGCGGGCGATGCCGCCACGCACGATGGCATTGTCCAGCGTTCGGGCGCATTCAACCGCACCCTCAGCGGCATCCGCAACCTGAAAGCCGCTGGCATCCATACCCACACCAATACAACAATCAACCGCGACAATGTTGAGACCCTGCCGCGGCTGATAGACCTGCTGGCCGAGATGGGCCAGGAATATCTCTCAATGAACATGGTTATTCGCACGGGCGATGCGGTGGGAAAAAAAGATATTGACTACCGCACGATAGGCGATATTCTGCACCGGCTGAAAGCACACGCCGAAGAGCGCGGGATGCGCTTTGTGTGGTATTCGCCCGTGCCCTATTGTCTATTCAATACCATTGCAAACGGGCTGAGTGGGCAATCGTGCTCCGCCGCCGATGGACTGCTCTCGATAGCCCCGGATGGGCAGGTGCTCCCCTGCTCCAGCTTCGAGCAGGGTCTCGGCAATCTGCTCTACGACGATTTTGACAAAATCTGGAACAGCCCTGCGGCCCGCTACTGGCGCGAGAAAAAGTTTTTGCCCCCCGGCTGCAAAGGGTGCGAGCTAGAGTATCTCTGCCACGGAGCCTGCCCCCTCTACTGGGACGAGCAGGGCAATTTTGATGCCATCAAACACCATATGCGCCAGACCTGGCCCTGGGATCACCTGGTCTGGCGGCTGAAGCGACAGATCATCGGACGGGTGAAAGGGGTCGGTATCGGCTAATTCTCAGCGGTATATGAGGAGGGAATGATATGGGGAGACGGCTGCGGCAGGAAGAGTTCCGCGATTTTCTCGTGAATCGTATGCGGGCTATCGAAGCCGTGAAACATGAGGTAGATGAGATTCAATCGGGTTTCACCACCAACTATGTTGAATTCAAGGCGCGGCACGATGCTTTGCTTGTGCGCCTGACCGAGCAGGTGCTTGACCATTTCGATGAGCTTCCGGAGCCGCTGCGGGCGCATATTGAGCGGCGGTTTTCGCAGGAGCGGGCGCGGGCCAGGGAGCGGTGCGATGATCTCAAAGACCTGGTGCCACAGACGCGCCGGGCGGTTGATAAGCTGCTGGCGGACGGGCAGGCAAGGGTGGCCAACTATCGCAAACAAAACCCGCAATATGACCAGCGCGAAGAAGCACTCAAGGCAAAGATTGAGCGGTTGAAAAACGAGATACGCACCCTGGATGAAAATATAAAGAAGCTAAGCGGGGGAGTTGGCTTTCTTCTCAATATGGGCAAGATAGACAAGATTGACAAAGAACGCCAGCGGCTTGTCGGGCAATATGAGGCCCATCGGCAGGAGCTGCACGAACTGCGCCAGGAGTGGGAGAACAAGCGCGATACGTTTATGAAAACGCAGGCCGAACTCCAGGAGCAGTGGCAGGCAAAAAATCTCGAACTCTCGGAACTGCGGGCCGAACTGGAGCTCCTGCGCGACGATACGAAACTGGAGGAGCTGGCTCGCAAGCGAGCTGTGTATGCCGTACTCGACGATTTGAAAGACCCATCCCTGTGCGAAAACTCGCGCCTGGAAGATCAACTCCGTGAGATGCTGGTGCTCAATCATCAGACCGATAACCTCCACAAGGGGTTGGGGGAGGTGGCCGGGCTGATTGCCTGGCTCAACAGCGTCCTGGAAGGAATGAGCAGCATCAGAAAGAGCGTGGATACACTCATCGAACAGCAACGGATGCACCGCGCCCACCTGAACCCGCTCAACATCGAGTTGCCTGACGAGGCAGCAAATTTTCACCAGGTGTGGGAGCCGATGCACGAGCGGGTGAAGAACGATGCCCGCCTGAGCAAGGTCCCGCTGGAGTTTGTGGATACCATCAAGCCCTTTATGGAGCAAACGCTGACCGACCAGCATATTTCGGGGATGTTCGATAGCCTGGGGAACGCACTCAAAGAAGCCACAAAAGGCTGGAGGGGGTAGCAGTGAAAACAATCGGGGCGATTATCGCGCTCTTTGTCGGGGTGGTGTTTTTGTTGATGGGGTTGATATTCCTGGTGGCGGCCATCAATGCGCCGTCGCGGTTGTTGCCGGCGGTGGCGATGCTGGTAGTTGGGGCGGGGTTGGTTGGCTTCGGTATCTGGCTACTGGTGCGCCAGAAGCAGCTTTCTGCCGATACGCTTGATGATAGTATTCTCGAACTGGCAAAGCGCAGCAATGGTGAGGTGACGGTGGCGCAGGTGGTGTCGGAGTTGCGCGTACCCGATATGGCGGCCCGCCAGGCCCTTGATTTGCTGGAGAGCCGCCGCGAGGCGATGCGCGAGTGGCGCGAAGATCGGGCGGTGTATCTTTTCCCCGGTCTGAAGGAGAGCAAGGTGGTGCGGCAGTGTACCTTCTGTAGGAGTACGTTCAGTGTGGCGCAGCCTATCCACAAGTGCCCCCACTGCGGAGGCACGGAGATTGAGCTGGTGCGGCAGTAGGGGATTTCTCCTGGTTGGCTTTCTGCTTCGTTACAATTGCAATTGCAGTTCAAAACCGGTCCGGAGTTAGAGAATTTCCCACACGCTCCCATCGGGCCGTTTGGTAATCTGTATCTGCGTGGGAAACCGCTCTTTCAGGTCGTCAATGTGGCTGATAACAATGATGCGCTTGAAATCATTCTGCACACTGGTGATGGCTTCGACAAACCGTTCGCGCCCGTCGGCATCGAGGGCCCCGAATCCTTCGTCAATGATGAGCGTTTCCAGGCTTGCGCCAGCCCGCCGCGCCAGCAACCGCGAGAGGGCAATGCGGATAGCAAAGTTGATACGCATGGCTTCTCCTCCGCTAAACGAGCTGTAGTCGCGGGTGCCAAGCGCGTCGGAGATGGTAATATCGAGGGTCTCCTTCGTGGTTCCTTTTTTGGTGTTGCGTTGCATATCGAGAGCGACGTGCATCTGGTTGTCGGTCATCCGTCCAAGCAAGCGGTTTGTTTCGCGCTCAATCTCCGGTACTGCTGTTTCTATGAGCATGGCCTGGACACCCTCTTTTCCGCAGGCTTTGGCAAGTTCTTCAAAGATGCTCTGCTGCCCGGCCAGGGTCTTTCGTTCGCTCTGCCGCTGCTCAAGCTGTGCTGCTGCGTCGCAGGCCCCTTTGAGCAGGGTGCGTTTTTCGGCCAGGTCGTGGTTGGCAGCGTCGAGACTGCGGCGACCCGTGGCCACCCGTTCGGCACAATCGCTGGCGTGCTGCCGGACAGCGGGGTAGTCACGGACCTCCTGTTCAAGCTGTGCATCCTCTTTCAGGAGCGTTTCCTCATCGGCGTGGTATTGCTGGAGCAGTTCGTCAATGCGCTGGATGGTGCGCTGGTCGCGTTCGAGGGTGTTTCTGGCTACCTCAAGCTGGTGAGCCTCATCGCTCCAGTGGGCCCGCTCCTGAACCGCGGCTTGTGCTTCTCTGTGTGCTTCGGGCGTGTAGCCCAGTTCGGCTATCTGCGCTTCGACGGCCCGTCCCTTCTCGCGGATGTCGTGCCCAAAGTCGCCATTGGCAATGGTTGCATCCAACTCGGTCATACGCTGCTGCTGGTCGGGCAGGGCGGCGGCGGCCTGTGTCAGTTCCTCCAGGCGGTGGCAGAGGGTTGCCCGTTCACTCTCAATGGCCACTCTCCCTTCGAGTTGCTGTTCCAGGTTTGCTTGCTTCTTGTTGAGCGCGGTGCGTTCCTTCTCCAGCGGGGCAATGGTAAAGGGCGGTTGTTTTTTGCCCTTCTGTCGTTGCGCTCCGAGCGCGAGCAGGGCTTCTTCTGTTGCCCGCAACTGTTCGCGGGTTTCGGGTTCGTAGGCTTCGCTGGCGATGTGCTCCTCAATGGTTGCCAGCGAAGCGCGGGCCTGTTCGAGTTCGGCCCGCCACTGCTCCGCCTGTGCAAGCTGCTGCTGGAGCGTTTCGCCGCGGGCCGCGCTCTTCTGGAGACTGGCAAGCTGCTGTTCTGTTGTGGCTATCTCCTGGCGCACCTGTGCGAGTTCCTGCTCCAGCGTATTGGCTTCGTCTCTGGCCTGGCGATATTGCTCGCGCAGGCTGACAATTTCTTGCTCGTAGTGGGTGGCAATCGTTGAGATGCCATCTTCTCCCAGGTGGCTCCTGCACAGCGGGCAGGTCGTCGTTTCGTTCTCCGAGAGCAACGCCTGACGTTTCTTGATGTCTTCGGCTTGTTGCTCGACGCTGGTGCAGCGGGCCCGCCGTTCGCCCACCTGCTCCGCAATAGTCTGTTCGCGGCTCCGCAGGGCTGAGAGGGTTTCGGTGTGCTCGTGGGCCTGCTGGCGGTGGGCCAGGGCCTCCTCGAGGTCGGCCTGCCATCGTTTCCCATCGGCAAGCTGCTTTTCGAGACGCTGCACGGTGCGCTGGTGTTCGTTGCGCTGCGTGGTCAGTTCATTGTGTCGCTGTGCAAGTGTGCTGGCAAGGTCGCTATATTCGTGCAGGTGGGTATTGGCCTGGCTGATACGCTCATCAAGCTGATCGCGCTGTTCGCGGGTGTCGCGCAGGTTGGCGGCGAGCGGCTCCAGCGCGGCAAGCTGTTCGCCGAGTTCCGCTATCCGCGCTTCGATGTCGGGACGTTGCGCTATCTGCTCTTCCAGCCGGCGGATCTCACGCTGCAAACCATCCTTTTCGCTCTGCAATGTGCGGGCCACATCCTTGAGTTCATCCTGGTGCTGTCGCCGCTGTTCTTGCAGGTCGTCGTAGCGTGGGCGGAGCGCGTCAAGGTCGGCGAGGTGCTGTTTTGCCTGCTCCAGCGATTGTATCCCCGTAGCGATTTCCTCCGCACGGGCAATGAGGGTTTCTGACTCTGTGATGGCCGCCTGTGTTTCTGCCCGCTCCTGCTCCTGCTGGCGCAGGTGGGCACGTTGTTTTGTCAGCTCGTTCGCAAGCGTTTTTCGGCGTTGGAGCTTTGCTTCAATGGTCCGCACCTGCTCATCAGCCGCTTCCTTTTCGGCTTCGGCGGTGTGTAGCATAGCGGTCAGTTTGGCAGCTTTTGCTTCGGCTTCGCCAACAAGCGTTTCATAGAGGTGCTGTTTTTCGCTCTCCTGCTCCAGGTGGCTGATGAGACCATCAAGCCGCTGGACCTGCTCCTTCAGGTTTTTGCCCCGCTCCTTTGCCTGCTCTTCCAGTCGGGCGTAGTCGCGCAGATCGAGAATATCGGCCAGAACCTGCTTGCGTTCGCCTGGCGTTTTGCGGGTAAACTCGTCGGCGCGTCCCTGGATGAAGAACGATGCATTGATAAACGTGTCGTAGTTCATGCGGAGCAGGGCTTCAATTTCTCGTTCCGTTTCGCGTATCGTGGCTGCACCGATGACTTTCCAGCCCTGCTCCCCCTTGATCTGGAGGTCGAGACTGCTTTTGCCGCTGGTACGTTTGCCGCTTGTCGAACGCTGCCGCTGCCGCTTCACGCGGTAGAAATCCTGCCCAAGCTGAAACACCAGATCAACCAGCATATCATACGCTCCCTGGGCAATGAGGCCGTCATCATCGCTCAGCCGCGCCTTGCCCCAGAGGGCCCAGGTTATCGCATCGAGCAGGGCCGATTTGCCCGCGCCGTTTTCGCCAGAAAGACAGATGGTGTGCAGGCCGTCGAACCGCAAGGGTTCGTGTTCTCCGCGGTAGCACATGAAGTTTTTCAGGGTCAATTTATAGGGAATCATGCAAAGCCTCCCAGTCCGCGCTCTCGCAGGCTGACATAGCGTCCGTGGCCAATGATCAGGTGGTCGAGCACCTCGACATCGAGCAGGCGGCCCGCCTCAACCATCTCGCGTGTAACCTGCACATCGTCTGGCGAGGGGGTGGGGTCGCCGCTGGGGTGGTTGTGGACCACAATAATCGCCACGCTGTTGAGTTTCAGCCCTTCTTTGAATACTTCGCCAATTCGTACTTGAGAACTGTTGACACTGCCAATGTAGATCGTATGGATTTTCTGGATACGGTTTTTCATATCCAGGCAGATAGCCCGCAGATGTTCCTGGTCAAGATGGGCCATTTCTATTTGCATCAGTTTTGCCACATCGCCGGGCGATTTCACCTGAAACCGTTCATCCACGCCAAGCAGGGCTATGCGCCGCCCGATCTCCAGGGCCGCTTTGAGTTGGGACGTTTTCGCCTCGCCCATGCCGTGCCGCCCCTGGAGTTCCTGAAAGCTGACGCGCTGGATGCCGCGTAGCCCACCGTATTCGTGGAGCAAAAGCTGGGCAAGCTGAACAACATTCATCCCCGCCACCCCCACGCGCAGGAGGATAGCGAGGAGTTCGGCATCGGAGAGGGCCTCGGGCCCGTGGTCGCGCAACCGCTCACGGGGGCGGTCTCCCTCGGCAAATTCGCGGATACGCAAGCGGTACTCGGTCATTGGAATTCCCGTTTCTCAGGATATGAGCAAGAGGATACCGTAGTAGAGCACCGGGGCGGTAAACAGCATGCTGTCGGCGCGGTCGAGGATACCCCCATGCCCTGGAATAAGGTTGCTCATGTCCTTCAGGCCAATCCGGCGTTTGATGAGCGATTCTGCAAGGTCGCCAATGGGTCCGACAATGCCGCCGATGCCGCCGAGAATGGCTGCATCGAGGGAGCCAATGGGCAACCCCAGCACTGGCACGGCCAGCATTGCCACAAGGATAGAAACGAAAAATCCCCCTATTGCTCCCTCCCACGTTTTCGCGGGACTGATGACGGGGGCCAGGTGGTGTCGCCCCAGGGCCCGCCCCACAATGTAGGCGGCGGTATCCTGGCACCAAGTAATGGAAAGCACCAGGAAAACCCAGGCCGCGCCGGGCGTAAGTTGCAAGAGAGCGAGCCATCCTCCCTCAAGCGGTGTTTCCAGGCGGTGCAGCAGAATGTAGTAGCTGAGCAACCCCCCGATGTAGAGGGAGCTGGCCAGCGTGAGGGCCCAGTCGGTGAGGCCGGAGGTGTACTCTCGACGGGATAACTCCCCCCCCAGCGACCCGACCACAATTGTCACCAGAGCCAGTCCGGTCAGGTCGAAGGTGCTGGTGCCCTGAAAAGTTGCGGCTCCGCACAGGAGCAGCGTAGACGCTCCCCCAACAAACAAGCGGGGCCGGTAGCCCGCCTGGTTCAAGGCCGTGTAGAGTTCTACCAGACAGACCAGGGCTGCAACCGCTGTCACCCCTGCGACAGCCCAGGTATTCCAATAGACTACTCCGAAAATTAGCGTAAGGAGCACGCCCCCACTGACAACCCGCTGAATGAGAGAACTACGATTCTTTCTGATCTTTTTGGGAGACTCCACCGAAGCGGCGTTCGCGCTTTCCATAGTCTGATATTGCCTGACGAAGTTGATCGGGGCCGAAGTCGGGCCAGAAAACCGGAGTAGTCCAATACTCGCTATAGGCCGTTTCCCAGATGAGGAAATTGGACAACCGCCACTCGCCACTGGTCCGAATCACCAGATCAGGGTCGGGTATTCCTCTGGTCGAGAGGTACGAAGTCAGCAGATGCTCGCCTATCTGGTCGGGAGAAACCTGGTCGGCAACCATTGCGCGGACGGCGTGGACAATGTCGGATCGCCCTCCGTAGTTGAACGCAATGGCCAGGGTAATGCGCTCGTTGTCTCTGGTGAGATCGAGGGCAAAACGGACCTTGCGTTTGAGTTGCTCGCTAATTCCTTCCAGGCGGCCCAGGTGCTGCAATCGTACCCCCTGCTTGTGGAGTTCCTTCGTTTCGCGGTCAATAAAATCACCGAGAATACGCATGAGGCCTTCCACTTCCAGGGATGGGCGGCTCCAGTTTTCGGTCGAAAAGGCAAAGAGCGTCAGGTAGCGCACCCCCAGGTCTGCACAGGTAGAAACAATGCTGCGGATGTTTTCGGTGCCGGCGCGATGCCCTGCCAGACGGGGGAGACCACGCTGGCGGGCCCATCGCCCGTTGCCATCCATAATCATTGCAATATGTTGTGGGACACCCTGCCCGTTGATAGCATTTCTCCCACTCATAATATCAACATCCTCATCGTAGGTGATTGTGCGGCAGCCGGCAGTCGTTCTGCCGGGGGAAGTCGCCCTTTGCGTTTGAAGCCCCTACACTTCCATAATCTCTTCTTCTTTGACACTCCCCACGTGCTCAAGATCTTTGCTATAGCGGTCGGTCAGGGTTTGAATGCGCTCCTGGGCGCGGTGGAGGTCATCTTCACTAATCATTTTTTCGCGTTCAAGTTCGCGCAAATGCTCAACAGCATCGCGCCGATGGTTGCGGACCGATACTTTGACTTCTTCAACCCGCGTGCGAACGAGTTTCACCAGTTCACGGCGGCGTTCTTCGGTCAGGGGAGGGAGCGTCAGGCGAATCATTCGCCCATCGTCCTGGGGGGTCAATCCGAGGTCCGATTGCTGGATGGCCCGCTCGATGGCCCGAATGGTGCCGGCATCGTAGGGCTGAATAACAAGTGTTCGGCTCTCAGGCACACTGATATTGGCAAGTTGGTTGAGCGGTATAGTGGATTCATACGCCTCGACCATGAGATGCTCAACCAGGCCGGTTGAAGCGCGGCTCGTTCGGATGGTCGAAAGGGTCATCCGCAGGGCCTCAACGGCTTTCTTCATATTCGCTTCTGTTTCTTGTAACACATCATTGATCATTTGCATTACGCTCCTCTATTGCTGACGAGGGTTCCCACCTGTTCGCCCATCACAATCCGTTCAATTTGCCCCGCAGCCAGAGCATTAAACACAATGATCGGGATATTGTTGTCCATACAGAGGGTAAGGGCCGTATTGTCCATCACAGCCAACCCCCGGCTGAGGGCTTCCATAAACGTCAGGAATTCAAACCGGGTTGCGGTCGGGTCCCGTCGCGGGTCGGCAGAATAGACCCCGTCAACCCCATTTTTTCCCATGAGAATGACATCGGCGAGAATTTCGGCAGCACGCAACGCGGCCGCGGAGTCGGTGGTAAAATACGGGTTACCGGTGCCTGCCGACAGGATAATCACGCGCCCTTTTTCCATATGGCGAATAGCGCGGCGGCGGATGTATGGTTCGGCGACTTCGTCCATTTTTATTGCGGTCATCGCACGGGTATGGATACCGCACCGCTCAAGCGCATCTTGCATCGCCAGGGCATTGATAATCGTAGCAAGCATGCCGGTATAGTGGGATTGGGCCGCGTCCATGCCGCGGGAGATGGCCTGGCTCCCCCGCCAGATATTGCCGCCTCCAAGCACCAGCGCAACTTGCACCTCGTGGCGAGCGATGCTCTCAATTTCGCGGGCCAGGAAGCTGAGCCGGTCCGGATCAACAATTTGTCCATTTCCCGCAAGAGATTCCCCACTAAATTTAATTAAAATTCTGCGATACGCTGGCTCACTCATAGCTGGTTGTCTGCTTATTCGCCCACTTCAAAGCGAGCAAAACGGCGAACCACGATATTCTCACCAATTTTTGCAATGCTTTCTTTAATCATATCCTGGATGATGGTCCGGCCATCTTTGACAAATGGTTGCATCAACAGGACAAATTGTTCATAGAAATCATCGGCGGTCAACCCGCTGGCTGTAATTTCCTCTTCGGGGACCTCGTCGGGATTGAGGTAGCGCGGGTTGGTGGCCGCAATGTGGATAGCCAGATCGTGCGAGAGCGCGATAAAGTCTTCGGTTCGGGCCACAAAGTCGGTTTCGCAGCTCAGCTCAACCATTGCGGCCAGACGCGCCCCCGGATGGACATAGGTTTCGACCCGTCCTTCCCGTGCCTCGCGGCTCTGCTTCTTTGCGGCAGCCTCTATCCCCCGCTCACGGAGCACCTCGATAGCCTTATTGATGTTTCCATCCACCTGAGTCAATACATCTTTGCATTCTTTGATCCCCGCGCCGGTGCGCTCACGAAGTTCTTTTACCAATTCTGTTGTCACTGCCACAGTTCGTATGCTCCTTACTCACTAATCGCTCAGGGCTGTCTCATACCGATTTGACCCCTCAACAACCGCCTCGGCTATTGTACTGGTAATCAACTTGATGCTACGGATAGCATCATCGTTACAGGGAATAACGTAATCTACCGGATCGGGGTTACAGTTGGTATCTACCATTGCAACCACAGGGATATTGACTTTGCGGGCCTCTCGGATGGCAATTTCTTCCTCGCGTGGGTCTATGATAAAGAGGGCCCCTGGCAATTGTTCCATTGTTTTTATGCCGCCAAACACGCGGTTGAGTTTGACAATTTCTTCTTCCATCTTCAAGGCTTCGGCTTTGGTCAACCGGGAGAACTCGCCCCGGTCGCGTTGTTCTTCCAACCGCGCCAGGTAGCGCAACCGCTTGCGGATCGTGGCAAAGTTGGTCAGGGTGCCGCCAAGCCATCGCTGGATAATGTAGAGTTGCGAAACGCGGCTGGCCTCTTCTCCAATTACTTCCTGTGCCTGCTTCTTGGTGCCAACAAAGAGAACCTTTTTTCCATTGGAAACGGTCTCGCCGATAAATTCGTAGGCTCTGGTCAACCCGGCAACGGTTTTCTGCAAGTCAATGATATGAATACCGTTTCGTGAGGTAAAAATATACCGTTTCATCTTCGGGTTCCATCGCCTGGTCTGGTGCCCAAAGTGTGCGCCTGCTTCGAGCAGGGATCGAATGGACACTATGTTCTGGTTTGTCTGCATTATCCGTATCTTTCTCCCTTATGTATGTGCTTGCTTGCACTCCGCCACTTCTCTCCGCTGGCCCACCAACCGAATGGCTCCCCATTCGACAGGGATAGTGGGCAATCAAGAAGTGTGTGTTCTTTCTGCATCCATTGCACGCCAACGATTAGTATAGCACACAACACCGGGCGGGGCAACCCGGCCGCGGCTTCGCGGCTTGAAAAAAATCTGGGACGTTCGTCCTTTACCTCATTCTGACCAGCGGGAGATAGATCTGCAACACTGGCAGTGGCGGTTCCTGATAGAAACAGCGTACCTGCTGCCCGCTGATATAGTTGCTTGTCCAGGCGCACAGGTGGTCGTCGAACACAATAAGCTGTGCGATAACGTTGTTGGAATCGCCCAGCCCGTCCGTCCCCACTTGCTCCCAATCCACCAGCCTGTTGTCTTGCAAAATCCCCCCCGTGCGCCACACCTCAACCCCACTATCATGGTTGGCAACAGCAACGTAGAGCATCTCACGGTCGCGAGTTGCTCCGTCTACGACCGTGCCTCTGTTTGCTGCCGAGCCATCCATGCCAACAGTGCTCACCCGCTCCCAGGAGCCGCTATCGCCAGACAGACTTCGTCGCACTGCAATACCACTGATAGTCGGTGTTGCGATATAGAGATACTCGTCGAGCACTCCCAGAATATCCACTCGCACACTGCCCGCTACCCCACCATAAACCTGTTCCCATACCACGGTGTCGGTCAGGTTTTTTGTCCGGTAGAGGTGGCCAGTTTCGGTGTCCCCTTCAACGTGGTGTGTCCCAACATACAGCATATTCCGAAAGACAGCCCCCGACCAGATACCACGGTTGCCCGCATCGCCAAAGCCGCTGACATTCTTTTGTTGCCAGGTTGCCCCATCGTGGGTACACCACACCTGTGCCCCGCTTGTTGCGTTCTGTGTTCCCCCACACAGGTAGCCGTTGAATACGTGCATATCTTTCAAATTCGTATTGGCCGGGTCGCCAAAGCCAGCAGGTATCACCCTCGTCCAGGTCAATGGATCACCGGTTGTGCTGCTGTAGACCATTGTCCCGCTGATATTCGCTGTGCTGACATAGAGTACCTCATTAAACATAGCCAGGCTGTCAATGTGATCATCTCGGACAGACAGGGTGAGCGCATCGCTCGCACCAAAGGGGAAACCGTTCTCGTCGGCAACGACTTCTTCCCAATCATCCTGTCCGGCAGGCAAGCCGACTCCTGCCTTGCTCCGCCACAGGCGCGCACCCAGGCTGTTGTCTGCTTCCATCCCGACGTATAGTTGTTGATTGAATACCAGTACCTCAAAACTCTCCTCGCGCTGGTAATTCCCATCGCTCGCCAATCCAAACGCATCATCGTTGACCTGTATCCATTCCACCGGAACACGCGGAACACTCGGAACACTTGACCTGTCTGGCATATGCTTCACTCTTGAGGGGAATCTGTCCTTCTGGAGCGCACCGGTCAGTAACACTCCTACAGCCAGGCTCAGGGACCCTACCCAGAGGATGTATCCAATGCTATTATGCATTGTTCCCCATCTGTTCAACCGCATCCCAGAATGAACCATCCGGCAAAAAATGCAACCGATAGGCTGGAACCGCTCGCAAAAGTGTTTCGCCCAGGCGGATGAGCCGCTGGCTCTGGGCGAAATTGCTGGAAACAAATGGCAAACAGGAGAGGACCTCTGCCAGAGCCTGCCCCTGCGTCATTGGCTCCAACGCAACGTGCTGCGCCTGGACCAGTCGCATCATTGCCACCAGCCGGGCGTGGGCGGGGTGTGGTTGCCCCAGTTGCGTCGGGTTCCAGAATGGGGTCGCGTGTGCTATCCATCCCTCAGTCTCAGGCTCAGGCATCAGCATAACCAGATCATCATTCAAGACCAGGTCATTGGACGAGAGCCGTGCCACGGTTGTCTTGCCGCTCCCCGAATGCCCAAAGAAGAGAAAACCCCGCTCGTTGCGGACTATTCCCGCTGCGTGAAAGAGCAACCCTCCTGCCCGAAACACCAGCAACGCAAAGATAGCGCGGAGAAAATAGTCTACATCAGTGTATGGGTGGTGGAGCGAGAGACGCAGGTGGGCCCGCCCACTATCGCTGTCAATGCTTCCCACACACCCTGGCGTTGCAAAGTGGCGCGTGGTATGGCAGTATACTATCTCCTTCCCATCCGGGTGCGGGGGTTGAAACTGGCGGTCCAGGGAAATGTGAGCCACAAGCAAGGGTTCACCCTCGTTGGTGACGAACGGCTTATAGTGCTGGTACATTCGGTTAAAGAGCCATTCGTTATCGTAGAACAGGGTGACGCACACGCCCGCAGCGGCAAGCGAAAACGAGCACGATACTCCATCATTCTCATTCTCATTCATAGCTACTATTCCTCCCTGCGAATAAACTGCCAGACTCCGTTTATGAGTGTTCGCAGCGCATCCCACCCTATGTCCAGCCAGCGGTAAGGATAGAACAATGGCAGGTGCCAGTGCGGGTCAGGGTTGTAGCGATAGCGCATATAGCGTGGACCAGGAAAAATAATTGCCGACATAAAGGATATTCGCTCCTGCCATCTCATCAAGACCAGCTCTCGGAACATATTGAGGGTACGACTTGATGTAGGCAAGGCTTTCTGTTGAACCAGGCGTATCGTCTGGGGATCGCATTGTGCCTTCAATGCATCAAGCAACCCGTGGGGCAGCGGAGAGCCAAAACATCGTTGCGTTTGTGCGAGCGTCATATGCAAGGCCGCCGACCATCGCAACGAGCGGGCCTGAGTGAGCAGGTCGTCGTAGTCTATATCCTCAGCGTGGTGTGTCAGGAGCAGGTGTACATCGTAGAGCCAGATAAGTTTACTCCAGGCTATTCCGTGCTGGAGCGTGATATGGGCCGCCAGGTAGAGCAGATTGGCCGCAGGCGAAAACTGTGCTATTGTCACCAGCGAGCCTGTATGTCCTGGTGTCCCTCCATCTCCGGAAGCATTGGATTTGTGTGCAGGGGGCCATACCCATGTCTGGCTCCAGAACCAGTCCAGGGAGGGAGGCCGACAATCGCTTCCCCATATGATAAGGTCGTGGTGTATTTCTAGTATTGGACGATGGGCAAAACGGTTGTGCAAACTGATATGATGCATGTGCGCACGCCCAAAACCGGCCCGCTTCTCGGAAGAGTCATACCCAAGAGAACAGACGATCTCGACAGCCCGCTCCAGGTGATGATAGGGTACCAGCAGGTCAATATCTGCCATAGGGCGCAACCCGATTTCGGGGTAGAGGGTATTGGCCAGAGCCGCTCCCTTGAGCACGACAACCGGGATATGGTCCTGTTGCAGGACCGTGAGAGCATGGTTCATCTCTCCGTAGAGTAGTGTATTGTATGCAGTTGTCAGGTAGTATTCCTGTTGGAGTGTTTGCCACAGATGGGGAGGTATCGGTATGACAACGTCGGTTGCGTGCAATGCATAATGCAACAGCGGGGCGACCCCGTGTTGCTTTGCCGACACAACGAGTTGTTCCCACTCAACCGGCGATAGAGCTGACCAGTCTACCTGGTCGGGATGGTCGGCGAGGGTCTGGCAGAGTATTGTATGATAGGAACGTACCATAGGATAGATATAGTTATGATACGATGAGAGATTTCTCTACAATTGGCCGTAGTTTGACTATAGCCGGTTGTGTCAGGATTGTCAATAGTTTGAGGCACTTTTTTTAAGATGAAACGATCATCTCGCGGTTTTTCTCCCGCGGCCCACGGGCCGCGCTCCTGGTCCGAACGTTGGAACGATGCCCGCACTGCATTTCGCAACATTCCCGGTGCGGTGCGACTGGTCTGGAAGGCGCATCGGTGGGGGACCATTGCCCTGGGAGTATTATCCCTGCTTTCTGCGGTCCTGCCGGTCTCCCAGGCCTGGATTGGCAAACTCATTGTTGATGTCATTGTCGGGACGATCAGTGAGCAAAGCTCGGCCAGCGATGGGCTACATGCGCTGGCTCCGTTGCTGCTCACCGGTTTTGTCCTTATCACGGCCAGTGCTATCATCCAGCAAAGTTACCGGCTGTTGGAGCATGTGATGGAATCCCACCTTGTCCACAGCATCAATGAGGCAATTATCCACAAGGCCCTGGCCCTGGACATGCGCTACTTCGACGATGCCGAGTTTTACAACAAGCTCCAGAACGCCCGCCGCGAAGCCGACTCCCGCGCTGTGGCGATTGTCAAAGCCCTGTTCACGCTCTTGCAGGGAGTGATTATTCTGGGGTCGTTTGCGGCTATCCTGCTGATGCTCAGTCCGCTGGTGGTGCTTGTGCTGGTTGGCGCAACGCTCCCCACGTTCATTGCCCAGGCCCACTATGGCGGTCTCTACTTTCGGCTGTTGCTGTGGCGCACGCCCGAATTTCGCCGAATGCAATATCTGGAATATCTGCTGACCGTAGATACCAATGCCAAAGAAATCAAACTCTTCGGGCTGGGCGAGCCGCTGCTCAAACGCTACCAGGAGATGTTCTGGGCCTTTTTCAAGGAGGATGTATCGCTGGCCCGGCAACGCAGCAAGGTGAGCATTCTGTGGGGCCTGCTCTCCAATGCCAGTTTTTATGCCACCTATGCCTGGATTGCGTGGCAGGCGATGAGCGGGGCTATCACGGCGGGCGATCTGACGCTCTACCTGACCATGTTTCTCCAGGCCCAATCTACCTTTCGCTCGCTGCTTGCTGAGATCGGGCATCTCTACGAAAGCGGCCTTTTTATGGAAAACCTGTTCGGCTACCTGCGGCTGGAGCCACAAGCACAGTCGGGCGAGGCGACACGCTCTTTCCCCCGTCCTATCACACAGGGAATCGAGTTTCGGAACGTCTCGTTTCGCTACCCCGGCTACAACCAGTGGGCCCTGCGCGGGGTCAACCTGCACATCGCGCAGGGCGAAACCCTGGCCCTGGTTGGAGCCAATGGCGCAGGCAAAACGACCCTCATCAAGCTGCTGACCCGGCTCTACGAGCCAACCGAGGGGGAGATACTCATTGATGGGGTCAATATCCAGGCATATGATCTGGATGATCTGCGCCAGAATATCGGGGTTATCTTCCAGGACTTTGTGCGCTACCAGGCAACGGCCCGCGAAAATATCGGTTTCGGGCAGGTTTCCGCGATGCATGATGATGCCCGTATTGCGGCCGCCGCGCAGCAGAGCGGAGCCGATGAGGTGATTGCAACCCTGCCCGAAGGCTACGATGCCATGCTTGGGCACTGGTTTGCGGGGGGGCACGAGTTGTCGGGGGGCGAGTGGCAAAAGATAGCTCTGGGGCGGGCCTTTATGCGCGACAGTGCAATCCTGATCCTTGATGAGCCGACAGCATCGCTTGATGTTGAGCACGAGCATGAGATATTCGAGCGGTTCCGCGAGTTGACCAGCGACAGAACCGCTATTATCATCAGCCATCGCTTCAGCACCGTGCGTGTAGCAGACCGCATCGCCGTTATTGAGGGGGGAGAGGGGGGGCATATTTCCGAACTGGGGAGCCACGAAACGTTGCTGGCTCAGGGTGGCACCTACGCCCGGCTGTTTCGGATGCAGGCGGAGCGGTATCGGTGAAACCCTGCCATGTTCGCTATATTCGTATTGTTCTCAGAAGGTCCATCAGCTTATGCTTGCGTCCGTGGCGGGATTTCAGGTCGTCCAGGTAGTCGTGCCAACCAGCAATGTCACCTTTGTGCTGGTAGGCCCGCGCAACCAGAGCCAGGCGATTTACCGCATGATGATAGTATTGAGCCTTCTTCGCTTCGATAGTCCTTTCAGCGTGCTTTATTCCAGTCTCGATAACCCAATCGGGCCGTTGTGTTATCGCTGCCTCAAGTACCCGGTCCACAATTTCATAGTAAGGATTACCCCTGTTGACAACCATAATTGCGTCATCAATCAAGCCCTCGTGCAAAAAAATATCTATCTTATACTGCGCCAGGGTGGTCCGAGACTGCCGCAGAATGTCTAGCAGTTCGTTGCGGAAAGTGTCCCACGCATCGCCAGCAAGCTCCTGAACGGCGAGAAAGGCAGGAAGCTCTGGTCTACTCTGAAAGGCAATTTTTGCCGCTCGTAGGGCCAGTTCATCGTTGCCCCGGGACCGGGCAATATCGCGGAGCCAGATTGCAAGCTCTGTGAGGGAAGGTTCCGTCAGCGTCAGGCCATGCTCGGCTATCTGCAAAGCCGCCGATACGTCTCCCCCTTCACGCAATGCTCGGGCCAGGTCCAGGGCTTCCTTTGCCATCGTGAATTGATTCAGCCCCTTTTCGACAGCTTCCTGGATCTGCCCGGTCTTTGCCAGCGCAACAACGTAGCGCGAGATTGTTCTCGTGGACTGAGCCAGGTTCAAAAACTCTTGCATTCGTCCTTGCCGCTCCAGAATATCAAGCCGTATGAACGTAAGCCGATAATCGTCCTCTTCGTCCCATTTGTCCTCTTCGTCCCATTCGTCCTCTTCCTCTCTGGTTGGCTCCGGAGGGGTCGTCACGTTGCCCTGCAACATCCGCTGGATAGGCGGAGTATCCCACCCCTGGAGGGCGGCAAGCCGGGCTATCTGAAATCCCTCATCAACGCCGTAATCTTCAATCTCAAACTGCCAGGTCTCAAACCGTTTTGCCCACTGCATGCGCTGGTCGGGTGTCAAATCTGCTGTCAGCAACGCCTCAGCCCAGGCCTCTCCTATCTCGCCAAAATACGCTCCTGCTTCCCCGTCCGAATCATCCAGATGAAACCAGGTATTGACATACTCCTCAGTGATAGCCTCAAGGATGAGCAAGGCGTTGTTGCCATCACCACGATGGGTAAATTCCTCGGCTTGTTGGACAAGATTACGGATTTCATCCACTGCGGTAGACGTATAGTAATAGGTGTCCATTCCCGACCGCATCTCGGAGATTGCCCCCATAATGGACTGTGCCTGGTTTCGGAAGGGTTGCGGGTCAATGGTTGTGTGCCGCGGCGAACGCTGCTGTGTGACATCAGGGGGATGGGGAGGGGTAACGATAACCGCCTGGTGGTGTTGTATGGTGCTTTCTATGAATGGAACAACGGAGGGAAATTGTCTGGAAATGGTTGTTACCAGGTGGTGTAGTTGATCGCGGTCGAGCGGGCCAAGTATCTCATCCAGAGGGGGACGTTGCCGCACCTGCTCCGGGGCATTGCGGCACACCAGGAGCACGGCAACGATATGCTTGCACCAGCCTCCCCCCTCGTATGAGCAGGTACAGGTTGTTGTGGTCAATCCGCCAGCGTCGAGCACAATCTGAACCTCGTAGGGTTCATAGTGACTGCCTTCTACCAGAGCAGTAAGCCGTGAGCCACGTTGCGTGATGTCGGTCACTGCTCCGGATGCGACGTATTTCTGGCCCCGCTCAAAGACCTGTGGCGAGGTGTGGGTCAGGATAGTTGCATCGCTTATTTTTGGAACTGTCATTCGATTTCTCTTCCTACCGCCCCGGCTTCGGTGGCAACGGCGGGTCTCCCGGCATATCCACATCCACCTCTGGCCCGAATGTGGGGAATACATCCAGCGAAGGCAGCACGGTTGTTGTCCCCGCCGCACCACCAGAAGAAAACGTCAGTAGATACGTATTTTGCGCCTGGGCCGTCTTTGTCATCATATTAACACGGATATAGTATGGCTCCAGGGTACCGGTCGTTTTCGCATAATCAATGTATTCATTGACGTTGCCATACTCGTTGGAATAGGCAACATACTCCAGCGTTGCATCGTAGAGCACCATATCGTAGTCTGCCCCTATCGGGATGTCCGTCAGTTCCAGGTGGATCGCCTGCCCGATGTCGAGGTACACCAGGTAATAATCGTCCTCACCTTCCATTTCATCCTGAAACGACCCGCGATACACTCCATGCTCAAGCAACGCGGCCTCAGCGGGGATATTGTTCGGCTCAACATCCTGCTGTTCGCTGGCGACAAACTCAACGGTTGCCTGATTGGAGACCTGTCCCTGTCCCACCTGTACTGTCACCTGGGCAGTATTGAGCGTGGGAGCAGCATACAGATTGGCTATTGCCTCGCCATCTGCGTTTGACTTTATCCGCGTCACGCTGCTCCCACCCTTGAAGGTGCCGAGCGTGGTGCTGAAGTCTACGGCATAATCCGCCAGCGGGGTACCGGTGTCATCCAGCACGGTGGCGATAATCGCTGCCATACTGCTGACTGTGGCGGGGAGATGCTGCGGTACTGCGCTGACATATACCAGCGACGGCACCGTAAACCAGACACCCGTGGTATCGCTCACATCCTCCCCCGTGTCTGTTGTTACCCGTGCGGTCACGCTTACCTCAATTGGCGTGGTGCTGAAGGCCGATTGCAGCGTTGCCCTGGCCTGCCCGTCCGCGTCCGTCAGGTGTACCGTGCTGACCCCACCGCTGGAAAAAATGCCGTGGGTTGTTTCAAATGTTACCGGATAGTTTGCCAGAGGTTCGCCTGCAACGCCTGTCAGGGTGGCAATCAGTGGGGCCTGGCTTGTCCCATTGGCGGGGATGCGTCCGCTTTCTGTCGAAAGAACCAGTTGGAATGTTTTCGGTGCAGGCGGCTCAAACCAGATATTTACCTCATCATAGAGGGTGCGCTGCTCCCCCGCAAGTGTCCTGGTGACAACGCTGGCCTGGACCATCGCCTGCAAATCGGTCTCAACCCACGCGATGTCCAGACTGGCTTCTGCTGTACCGCTGATGTCTGTTGTGTGCTGGACAATGGTCTGGTTGTTGCCAAACACGCCCTGGCTTGTTTTGAATGTCACCAGATGATTGGGAATGGGAATGCCCTCGTTCGTCTGGACTGTGGCACTGAAAGAAACCGTGCGACCTGCGTTTACTGGAATGCGGTCCAGGCTCGATGTCAGGCGGAGTTGGAGCGGGGCAGGCTCCGGCGTGTCAAACCAGATGCCAGTGGTGTCAATGAGGGGTTCGCCATCGCGGGTTGTGGCCTGCGCTGTCACCGTGGCCCGAACCGACTCGTTCCCCCACGCTGGCGACACAAGCTCCACCCGGGCCTCACCTTTTGCGTCCGTTGTGCTGCTGATACTGGTTTCCCCATTCAAGAAGCGACCGAGTGTGGTACTGAATGTGACGACATGGCTGGCAACGGGCCCATTGCTTTTGCTGCGCACCACCGCCAGGACCTCTGCTGTCGTCTCCTGGTCGGCAGGGATGCGCCCCGGTTGGGTTGTCACGAGCACGGTGGCCGGGGCGGGTGCAAGAGCTTGAAATAACACGGGAATGCTATCGGTGAACTCCTGGTTGCTACTCCCTATCACTCGCGCTGTGACGGTTGCCTGCACATCGTGGGTGCGCTCCAGCGAGGTTAGCGTTGTCTGTGCTGTGCCTGTCGCATCAGTTGCCACAAGAACAATGCGGTTGCCATTGGGAAATGTGCCCTGTGTTGTTTCAAAGGTGATGGTATAGTCGGGAGGAGATTTTACCGCTGTTCCCCGCACCTGCGCCGTAATGGTAGCCGTGCTGACCCCACTGGCGGAAATCGTATCCGGTGTGGCGGTGATAACAAGAGAGAAAGGGGAAATGTTCGGGGCAACACGGATCAACGGAAGATAGATCTGGTGGGTTTGCTGCTGATTGGCGACACGTTGTTGTGATGACGAACGCTCACCAGTGGAAAGCGTTGTTGTCAGCAGGTGGCTTGCTGCCCCCGGCAATCCCGGTGTTGTTGCGAGAATGCGTGGTGTGGCAAGTTGCGCCTTCGTAGCCATAGCTGTGCCCGCCGGTGCTGTCAGCCATAGCAACATTCCTGCAAGGAGCGCAATCAGCACAGAGATGCCAGCAACAGGCAAAGGGTGGAGGATGGCAGGGCGCGGGCCCCTTGCTGGGCAATATCGCTCTCTCAACACAGCATCATCCTTTACTTCCTAACGGGCCCAGTCCGGGTGCATATCGTAGGCGCGGTGTCGAGTCAACACATGCATATCGGTCCCATCAATAGCTACGACGTGGATTTCCTGGTTGCCAGTGCGGTCAGATTGAAAGGACAGCCATTCGCCATCGGGCGACCACGCCGGCATCACATCATTCGCCGGGCTGCTGGCGATATTGAAGAGGTCCCCCTGGAGATTGGTCCGATAGAGGTTCCAGTTTCCATCGCGCCCGGATGCAAACGCTATCCACGCTTCATCTGGCGACCAGTCCGGGTAGACATCGTTTGCTGCGCTGTCGAGAATTTTTCTTTTCTCGGTGCCGTCAGCGTTCATTACATACACATCAAAATCGCCTTCGCTATTGGATGCAAAGGCAATATGGGTCCCGCCCGGCGACCAGGTCGGGTGCGTCTCCCACGATCCCATGTCTGTCAGTTGTCCGGTAGTTGCGCCATCGGCCGACACAACGTAGAGATCCCAGTCTCCATCGCGGTCCGAGGCAAAGGCAATCCAGCCCCCATCGGGGGACCAGGCCGGGTTATCATCGCGCCCCCTTGCGTTGGTCAGCCGCACCACGTTTGAGCCATTGGAATCCATCATATAGAGGTCAAAATCTTCTCCCTCGCGCCCATCACGGTCCGATGCAAAAACAATGCGTGAGCCATCGGGCGACCAGGCCGGGTGTATGTCGCTGGCAGGGTGATTGGTCAGGTTTGTCTCACCTTCACCGTGGTTGTCCATCCGATAGATCTCAAAATTCCCATCGCGGCTCGACTGAAAGACAATACGTTCGGTCTCCTCGCTGGCCGGGGCCGGGGCGGGCGTTTCTTCCGGAGCAAGTTCGGGGAGAGGAATGGACGGATGCTGGATGCCCCAGGCCGGGTGGGCATCTCCCCCGATGTGGCGGGTTAGATTGACCGGATTGGTGCCAAACGCGGCAACCGAAAAAATATCGCCCCCCCGCTCAAAGGCAATCTCTGAGCCATCGGGCGACCACACCGCATAGACACTGCCATCTGGCACATCCGCCAGGTGGGTTATACCCTGCCCCACGGTATCAGTAACATTGGTAAAGTAAATTTGCCATGCTCCGGTGCGCCCGGAAGAAAAAGCGATATGTGCCCCATCGGGCGACCACATCGGGTAGGCCTCATTTACATCCTCAGTGGTCAGCCGAGTCCGCCCGGAGCCGTCGGCATTCATAACAAAGAGATCGAAATCGTAATGCTGGTTCGACATAAACGCAATTTTTGAGCCATCGGGCGACCAGTCCGGGGAGGTGTCGTCGTTGCCGTCATAGGTGAGGCGGCCGGTCTCTGCCCCATCGCTGCGAACAACGTAGATGTCCTGGTTGTGCTCAGCGCGATCCGACACAAAGGCAATCCACCCTCCATCAGGAGACCAGACTGGCAGTTCATCGCGGGCCGGGTTGTTGGTGATATTGCGAACCTCGCTGCCATCGGCTTTCATGAGATAAATATCAAAATTGCCAGAGCGGTCCGACGCAAAAGCAATGAAGCGGCCATCGGGCGACCAGGTGGGGTGTATATCGCTGGCGGGGTGGTTGGTCAGGCGGGCCAGGGCGGAGCCGTTCGGGTTCATCGAATAGACTTCAAAATTGCCGTCGCGGTTCGATTGAAACGCAATGCGTTCAATGCCCTGGCGGGGTTCTGCAACGCTTTGTGAATTCCCCCCGGCCCTGGACATCTCCGACCCTGCGAAAAACACCAGCAACAGGCCAGCAACAAACCAGCAAACGACCATAAACATCCGACCCGATAGAAAAACCATACATTACTACTCCCGATTTTCAGACACGTTCCCGCTCGCCAGTTAAACACGCAAGCCCGCCGCGGTGCTTGCCGGTTCAGCAACAGACACCATCTGGCGGCTGGAGAGTTCCTGCACAAAAGCAAGCGTATCCCTCTCAACCTGGGCCAGTTCTGTTACATATTCCTGAGCGATGAGCGCGGCTATCTCATAGACTGAGCGGTGCCCGTCTATCAATTCCCAGATACGGGCCCCGCTCTCGTTCAACACCTTTACCTCGCCTCGTTCGGGCAAAACAAGCACCACCTCATGCTCCACCACCTGCCCGATGACATCCGGAGCAGGAACAGGCAAACTATCCAACGAGATCATAGTTGAATATCCCCTTCTCAACTAACCTGACCGACAACACCAGGCAAGAACAGTCCGCCCACCCCGGCGCAGGCTCCACCCGCACCAACCAGCCCATCCACCAGCCCATCCCTTCATACGATTGATGATGCGCCATTTCAGGCTTTGCAGGGCAATGCGGTGGGTGGATGAGCCACGCTCAATAGCAACAACACGCCCCAGGATCGCCGCCGGGGAAATGGGCGGATCAACATTGGTGACGTTATCCCCTTTTGCATACCATTGCTGGTTGTGCATGCCGATCAGACGATGCGTTACCAGTTTACCTGCCCACCGAAAAACCACTACATCGCCACAGCGCAGGAGATCGGGGGAGACCGGCACAACCTGGATTCGGTCTCCCGGCTGGATGATGGGAGCCATGCTGTTGCTGACAACCGTCAGAGACACCAGATCATTCCTATGGACGGTCGTATGGAGCAAGGCATGAGCTATCTGGCTATAGTTTTCCGTCATTCTCTCTGTTCCCCTCTCCTATGGTTTGGGTGGCTTGGGAGGCAACGGAGGGTCTACCCGCGCCCCGCCGCCACCACCGCCGCCGCCAGACGGACGGGAAACCGGAGGCTTGGGTGGCAGGGCCGGGTCAATGCGCCCAGCACCACTCTGGTCTCGTGCGTCTGGCTTGGGCGGCAAGACCGGGTCAACAGACATTGGATCATGTATTTCTGGCGATGACAACGTTGCCTGGGCGTGCGTCTCAAGTCTCAGTTCGTGGACAATCGCTGGCTTGATATAGGGTTTTTGTATTGTCATAGGTACGGTCATACAATACTTCCTTTTCGTCTTTTACTGGTTGATACATTTCACAACGAGTCGTTTCTGGTTGCAAAGTAGCTGATACCCTCTGCCATCGTAATCTTATGGCAGGCTGACGGACCAGCGAGACTCGCCTCAGTAATAAACGACCTGTGCTTTCTGTTTTTATAACGAAGTTGCGCTCTTATTGTAACACCTTTTTTTCGTTTTTGTCGAAAAATGGGTAATCGTTCAGCCTCCCACCTGTCATCCCCCCAGCGGGGGGAGGGATTGAGATGGGGGGCGCGTCCGCATCGGGGCAAGCGAGACGCTTGCGCTCCCAGGCATTGGGGATTGCCCGAACCCAGTGAACGCTTACATAGATCCCGACAAGATGGAAGATGAGGAGTGTCATAGGAACCATGAGCATAGCAAACAGTATCATCCCTTTATAGTACGATGATGTATGGAGCAAGAATGTATCGAAGCGGACAACAAAGCAGAGATAGGATGCAAAGATCAGTAAGAATGTGTCACTTATAAAGAGATGCCGATTTCGTATATGTTTCATCATCAAGCCTCCCGAAGTCCAGGTATTATATCAACACACATGACGAACACTCAGGTGCTTATCCAGAACTAAGATTCCTCACCTGAGAACCTGTCTGAAAGACATCCTGACAAACTACATGGCTTTCCAATGGGAGATAATTGTTTTACAGGTTGAGAGGCAAGAATCAACCAGAGAAAGTTGTATTGACCCTATTAGAAAGACGTAAAAGCGAACGTGGCTTTCTAACGCTTTTCAGACATTCTCTGAATAGATATTTCAAGACATAGTTTCTTGCAAACGGATTTCACTATAACACATTTCTTTGAGAAATGGGAGACCTGCAGGCAAGGACTTTTGGGGGAGATTTGTATTGGATTTGCACCACTTTTAATCCTATGCCTTATTCATGATGCAAAACGGTTTTTCTCTGTAATCGTTCAGGCCCCCCCACCTGTCCTCCCTCTCAGGG
Organism: Chloroflexaceae bacterium; assembly: GCA_034436975.1. Taxonomy (GTDB): domain Bacteria; phylum Chloroflexota; class Chloroflexia; order Chloroflexales; family Chloroflexaceae; genus JAAUSY01. The sequence continues at coordinate 6,463 of DAOTUE010000094.1, read as the reverse complement.
GTAGGTCTTGCGCCACCGCATCAGAGTAGGCTACCGCGGGGAACTTCCCGCATCCGCCGGCCTCCTTCCCCCCACGGGAGAAGGGGGTTCCGAAGCCCCTCTCCCGCTGGGAGAGGGGTTTGGGGTGAGGGCTTTTGCAGCATCAAAACGCTGTGTAGACTGACCTACCCTTGAAAGGGATGGTCCACTATGATCATGTCCCCTTCCCGGCTTCCCTTTCAGCTTCCGGGGGCTGAGATTCCGTTTCTTGCCTACCAGTGAACTTGCGGGTAATTGCCACTGCACCCACAAGAGCCAGGATCATCACCGTGAGTATTCCTAGCTCCAACATTGCCATCTGAAACTCGACAGCATGCTCCGCGCTTGGGTTGGCCTGCTCTGCCGTTACAATGAGGATGCGCCGCACCGCTGCGATAATTCCGACAATCATAAACGGCTCGATTTTCAAGACCTGCCCTTGTAGCGAGATCTCAACCGTGTACAGGATTTCGGCCAGCATCAGCACCAGCAGCAGGCTATCGAGCGTTCTCAACACCGCCTCTCCGATATTCCCCTCAAGAGCAAGCTGAGCAAACTCGGCCAGCGACCAGAAAAGTAGGACAAACGCCGATGCTGCAAGGACGATCCCTATGGCAAAGTAGATAACCTTCTCCGTCCGGTGGAGCCACCGGGTCAGCTGTTCAGACATGGTTCTCCCCCTCTTTTTTCTCCTGTTCTCTTCCTTCTCGGTTTCATTCCAGATTTTCCCCTGTTGGTCAACAATTCGTGCCACAATCATCATACTAGATTGGTCTCAATAGCGAAAGATTGCGGCTACTGGTCGCTCGCCGGGGATGTTTTCGGGGGGAATAGTGTAGACCGTACCGCTCTTCAAGAAGGTATGGACAGCAGCAAGGTCGAGCAAATCTTCATCCTGCTCTTCCTGGGTCTGGTGTATCAGGAGCGTCCCTGTGGCGGGGTCAAAGGTGCCCCACACCTGGTGCCCGTTTGCCACAAAGAGCGTTCCCACCCTCCCGAACACCGCTGCCGGTACAATCTGTCGGAGGTCGTTTGATATTTGTTCTGTGCCGCTCAATTCCCAGTAGCGTTCTTCTGCGGTTTTCTGTTCCTCACGCATGAACGGCTCGACAATGTCCCAGGCGCGTTTGTGAAGCTCTTCAGCTTTCAAGGTATCGGGGCTGCCTGTCACCCCTGTTTCAAGAAGGTGAGGGTAGGAGTTGCGCTCGCGGTAGAGCGGCAGCAGATAATCAACTCCGGCAAGCACCAGGGGAGCCTTTTCGTCGCGGAGTAGTTGCTGCATTCCGCGGTCTATCTCGATGAAGAAGCGAAGAATATCCGATTTGTGTTGGTCGCGGGGGAGACCATGCCCGTGGAACTGGGCGGCCTGCTGCCCCGCCCCCACCGTTGCGCCCGTGCGAAACTGGAGTTGCTTTTCTGGATCATCGTAGGCCAGGGCCTCCTCCAGCGAGGTCGGCATATCTGATGGGAGTTCACGTTCCTCAATGTTGTAGCGCGTCCCCTGAAGCAACCGGACCTTTTTCTGGCTCAGGGCCAGAATATAGAACGCTCCATTGCCAACGAAAAGTGAAAATAGCGGCTTGAGGTGAAACCGGTTTGCCACAACCAGGAGATCATCAAACTGAATAGGGAGCCGGTAGGTGTCCATCCGCTCCGCAGAGCGAAACATTGCCAACCCGTCGCTCTGCTCCTCCCAGAACACGCTATCATCAAGCAATTTCTCTATGGGCCGGAGCAGTGTGGCCCGCTCCTCGTAGGAAACCCCCAGGGCTTCCAGGCGATTCTCGGCTTCACGTACCGCGTTTTTCAACCGGATGGGATTCTGGCGTGTTTCCTTCCCTGCTCGTTCCATTGGCAGAAAAAAGGAAAGGCAAGGAGTCGCCTGATACTCAAGCAACTGCTGCAAATCGTCTCGAATGGTGGTATCCATAGTACCCTCTCTTTCCAATGTCATACGTACCATCAGGCATGCGTTGCAAGAAGCGGGCCAACGGAGAGGGTTCAGGGTTCGGGGTATAGGGAGCGCGGGCATAGTATGTGAGGCAAGGAAGGTCGTGAGCCACTCGTTGAGCGGTCCGGTGTGGCCGGGCCGCAGCGGCAGCAGACCGACTCCGCTGGCGTAGTGTTCGGTGGGGCCGCTGCCGAGGAAGCACACAAGCGCGGCCCGCACGGCCCGTGTTTCGCGGGTCCCAGGCCCATCGCCAGGTCTCCTCGCCGGGGCGCAAAAAGGGAGCAACAGCACGAGGTGGTGGGGCGGGCCGATGGCCACGAGGGGGTGCAGCCGGGCGGGGGCGTGCAGGAAAATCCCACCTCCTGCCATTCGGTTATTGTTGCGCTGGTCAGGGGGCTATTGTTGACTCGAAGTTCAACGTGCTCCATGCTCAATAATAATCGTACCTATCGTACTGATCATCGCCAATCATTGCCAGAATGCCGCGCAACAGCCAGAAGAAGGCAAAGCCTGTGAGCGCACCATAGAGTATCGCCATCTCAAGCGCGACATCCTGGATCGTCTCTGTGGCGGCCATCCCCCCACCAACTCCCGCGCCAATGAGCACAATGATAATGGCCCCGCCAATGCTGTTGACGAGGTGTTCCACCTGCCGGCCTATCGCGGTTCCGAGCACAACGCCGGCGATGGTGCCCACAGCGGCCCCCACGGCCAGTGGTTGCGGGGCCTCGGTTGCCAGCAACCCGCCTCCGACAATAAGCCCCATTGCACTTGAGAGCAACCACCATCCGGAGCGGCGCAGGCGGTGGCGTAGCACAAACCACTGGGTAAAGCCCGTCATTGCGCCAAAAACGATACCAACCACGGCCCCGACCACCGCCATAATTACCAGCATATCTATGGGGAAGGGGATATAGCGGATATATTTTGCGGCAAGTTCGCCAATGGGCATGGCCAACCCCAGACCCACTCCGGCCCCCATCATCGTTGCCAGCACCCACCAGAACCAGAATCCCCACCTTCGCCACCAGCGCGAGAGCGATGCCGGGAAAAGCGTTTTGGGCGGTTGCTGCCGGTCCCGGTCATAGTCACGACGTTCGGGGAGCGGCTCACGGCGGGGGGGGGGATCGTAGCGACGTTCTGGCTCTTCCCGATGCGGCGGCTCACGGCGGGGGGGGGGCTCGTAGCGGCGTTCTGGCTCATCCCGACGCGGCGGCGGCATCTCGCGGGCCCGCTGCGTGTGGATGGGGGGGATATGCTGCTTTGGCTCGCGGCGGTATGGCTCCGGCTCTGGTTTCTGCTCTGGCTCCGGCGGGGTCGCTTGTGGGGTCTCAAACTGGGGTTGCGACTTCTCTGGCGGGGGAGAAGGTTGTTTTCGCTGTTGCAGCGAAGGCACCGCCTCGGTTTCCCGCTCGTGGATTGATGGTTTCGGCGGCTGCGATGGCTGCGACAGCTGCGGCGGGGACGCTGGTTGCGATGGCTGTGGCGGGGACGCGGGCTGCGAGGGCTGCGACGAGGAGGCTGGTTGCGAGGGCTGCGACGAGGAGGCTGGTTGCGAGGGCTGCGGCGGGGACGTGGGGCCGCTGCCTGACTGGAGACCAGAGATTGCTACTGTTGATTGTCCCGCGGATGAGCCGGTGGGGGGTGCAATGTCTCCCTGCAATATCGAGAGCGCGACCCCTGGATTGAGCGGGCGGGCTTCCGGCTGGAGTTCGAGCATCCGCATCAAACAGACAGCCAGGGGAGCGGTTTCGTTGTGGGCAAGCTGGCGGGGGAGTGGCAGCGGTGTTTCGCTCTGCTCGCGCATATCGGCACTGGGCAGGGGCAATCCCGACAACAGATGGTAGGCCGTGGCCCCCAGGCTATAGAGGTCGGATCGGGTATCGGTTGGCTCCCCCCGCATCTGCTCTGGCGACGAATAGAAGACCGAGAGGGCTTTTGCGCCGGTGAGGGTGGCTCCCTGCTGCTGCTGTTTGGCAATGCCAAAGTCGAGCATCACATATTCGTTATTGCCGCGGCTCTTGACATTGGCCGGCTTGATGTCGCGGTGGACCAGGCCAACCTCGTGCAGCTTTGCCAGGTAGCCAAGCATTGTGGTGAGAAACTGCTCCACCTCTGGAACCGACCACGCCCCCTGCCCTTCCAGCATGTCCTCCAGCGTCTGGCCCGCGATATATTCCATCACGAGGGCCGTGCGTGTTCCCATCTCAATAATATCGTAGATTTCGGGCATAAAGGGAAAGGAGCGGGCATATTGTGCGTGGATATTTGCCTCGGACTTGACCGCCTGCTGTGCCGTGCTCGATTCCGATTTGATAACTTTGATAGCGTAGGTGCGGGTCAGGTGCAGGTCGTTGGCCTGGTAGACCACGCCGAACCCCCCCTGCCCCAGTTTGCGGACAATGCGGTACTTGTCTTTGAGCAGGTTCAGCTCGCCACACTTCGGGCAAAAGGTCGCTGCCGCACTAATTGCGTTCGTACAAAATGGACATCGGTATTCGTCTGTCATCAGGTTTCGCTCCTCTCCGCTCATATCGCTCACGTCTCATGGTCCGAAATCATCAGTACCTGTTCACGTTTTGGGGCAATCCCCTGGGAGTGCAAGCCTCTCGCTTGTATCCGGGTGGGCAAGATGGACGCGCTCCCTGAACCCTGAACCCCAAACCCTGAACCCTCTCAATCATTATCAGGCTCCGCTCTCCCATGATACCATGCAATCGGCCCCCTCCAGCGATCTGTGGTAGAATACAAAACAGTGAAAATGGCCTGTTTGTTTCTGTGAGAGAAGTGAGTGCCATCGCGGTACGAAATCATGTCCTGTGTACCCCGGAGCGAGAACCCGTTTGCAGAGCCGTTCTTTGTGGATGATATGCACCATATCACCCTCTATTGTGGCGATGCGCTGAAGTTGCTCAAACAGATGGAGAGCGAACAGTTTGCTCTCATTTTTGCCGACCCGCCCTATTTCCTCTCCAGCAATGGTGTCACCTGCCATGCGGGGAAAATGGTCAGTGTCAACAAGGGGATGTGGGATCGCCCCGAAACGTTCGAGACCGTCCACGCCTTCAATCTCGAATGGCTAAAAGAGTGTCGCCGGCTGCTCAAGCCCGATGGCACCATCTGGGTATCGGGGACATCGCACAATATCTTTAGTGTGGGGTTTGCGCTGCAAACGCTAGGCTACAAAGTGCTGAATGACATTATCTGGTACAAGGTGAACCCGCCGCCAAACCTGGCCTGCCGCTACTTTACCCACGCCACCGAAACGGTGCTCTGGGCGCGGCGTTCGCCCCGGGCCCGCCACGTCTTCCACTACCAGGAGATGAAGCAGGAAAATGGCAACCGCCAGATGCAATCGTTGTGGCATATTACCCCGCCGGCCCGCCACGAAAAACGGTACGGCAAACACCCCACGCAGAAACCCGAAGCCCTGCTCGACCGCATCATCCGCGCTTCTTCCAACCCTGGCGACTGTGTGCTCGACCCCTTCTGCGGGAGCGGCACCACCGGCGTGGTCTGTGCCCGCCTGGAGCGACACTTTGTCGGCCTCGACCAGGATGAAGGGTTTCTGGCAATTGCCGTCAAACGGCTGGAAGATGAAACACAAAAGAAATAACGTTCAGATCTGGACTTTGCAAGCCAAACAGATGCAAACTTAATGGAAAGGGAAGAAGCATTACAGAAAATAACGTTTTATGCTCGCACAAAATTTGTTGCACATATTCTGAACCTCCAGAGACTCCCAGGAATTGATGGATAATTGGAAAAAGACCGGATGACAACGAATACCAGAAAAAACGCCCCCGCCCGACGCGGGCCCGACAAGCCAGAACCAGTGCGGGATACCCCGGGCTCCTCACAGGTGGACGTGGGCCGCTGCCTGCGGAGTTTGCGCGAAGAGCGCAGCCTCTCTATCCGCCTGCTGGCCGAAATGAGCGGCCTGGCTATCAACACCCTCAGCCTGATTGAAAATGGCAAGACCTCTCCCAGTGTCAGCACCTTGCAACAGCTTGCAACCGCGCTCAATGTGCCAATTACCGCCTTTTTTGAATCGGGCGACCCGCGCCGCGAGATTGTCCATATCAAGCGGGCCGAGCGGCCCCGTGCGGTGGCCGACGAGGGGCGGCTGTGGCTGGAAGATCTGGGCACGGGCCTGCATGGGCGGGCCATCGAACCTTTTGTTGTCACGCTGGAGCCAGAGGCAACCAGTGGCTCCTATACCATTGTCCACGCCGGGTTGGAGTTTGTCTTTTGCCTGGAGGGGCAGGTTGCCTATACGATCGAGGGAGAGAGCTACCTGCTTGATGCGGGCGATAGTTTACTCTTCGAGGCACGCTTGCCCCACGGCTGGCGAAACAATATCGCGCAGCAGTCACGAGTCATCCTCGTGTTTTATTCCTACGATGTGCGGGATAACCCTCGCGCCATTCACTTCGCACCGGGCGCAGAACCATAATGAAAAAACTATACCCTATACCCTATACCCTATACCCT
>DAOTUE010000093.1:0-3209 GCA_034436975.1 Chloroflexaceae bacterium | reverse complement strand
CGACAGCAAAGCCCAGGCCCCGCTTCCCCTCCTGCAAGCACCCCCGCTCGTGCAACGCTTGCGTTATCATGACATATTCCCACTGCTTGCGATGGTAGATAATCTCCTGGCCCAGGCGGGCCGCGAGAGGTGCGTAGAAATCGTTCTCGTAGTCGGAATACGTACAGGTTTTACTTGTTATCATGTTTCAGCTTCCCGCGTACAATCTCCAGTTCACGCTTGAGCCGCCGTTGCTCATAGCCGCTCTGCTCCAGCAGTTTCAGGGTGGTTTGCAGCAGTTCGTTGTTAAACTGCTCTTGCCGCCCGATAATCGGGTCAAGGTAGGGTTCTTTCAGGTGCGAGGTCAGGTTGCGCCGCGCCCACGCAATGAACCGCCCCACCAGCGGAACACCCGATTGTACCATGTAATCGGGCATGCCTACCCGCGTCAACTGGCGCAACTGCTGCACCACCTGGGGGCTGATCTGGCTCCCCGCGGCGGCGTGTGTCTGCTCGACCACACGCAGAAATGCATCTCGAAAGCGGGTCGGCGTGAAGGCGAGGGCCCGCTGCACTCCGCGCTGTGCCAGTCGCTCGTAGTCCGTCTTATTCACCACACACGCGCTGATGCCCTGGAGCACCCGCTCAACGATGGTATCCCAGTGGTAGCGGGTCAGGACGTAGGACCGCCCGCGCTGGCCCAGGTCGTCGGCGTGGGCCGGGTCGCTCACCAGGCGGTGCAGGGCTGTGCAAAATTCTTCGTAGGTGGCAGGAGCATAGCCGCCACCGCTCTGCTCAACGTGGTACCGCGTCACGCTGCAATCCCCGTGGACCAGGACGGGCCGCCCCTGCAACCAGGACTCCATGATGACAATAGAAAAGCTCTCGCGGAGCGACAGTTGACAAAGGGCCGTTGCCGCGGCGTACACGTCGGCAAGTTGCTGGCGGTCGGAGATCATCCCGATGGGCAGGATGTCCGGGCGGTCCGGTGGGGCCACGTCGCCCTCGCCCGCCAGCACGAGCGTGAGCGGGCCGGGGTGCTCGCTCTTGTAGCGTACAAAATAGTCTAGCAACAGCGGCACATTCTTATACTGCTCCAGCCGCCCGCTGTAGAGCAGGAGCGGTTGATCGGACAGGGTGTGGCGGGCACGGAACGCTGCCGCGTCGCCCGTGGGCCCCTCTTCCGAAAAGCCATACCCGATAACGGCGCGGTGTGGGTTGATCACGCCAAGCGTATCGGTGGCAAAGGCGGCTTCCGCGTCGGTATTGAAGAAGAGTCCCGCCGCGCCTTCCATCATCTCGCGGAAGATGGCCAGTCGTGCCAGCGGCTCATCGTGCAGGCAGGGGAGGATGATTGCCTTGTCGGACACGGCCTGCACTCCCCAAAAGGTTGTGCCAAACAGGTAGGGCGTGAAGATGGCACAGAGCATCTCATCGGCGTGGGCGCGGAGGTAGGCGTTGAGTTCGCTGCTCTGCAAGCTGTTGCGGGCGAAGGTTTGCTCATCATCGTAGCTGACATATTCGCCGTGGATGAGTTTGGCATGCACGCCATGAAATGCGCCCACGTCCACATCGTCTATGGGGAAGCGGCGCACGGGGATACCGTTCACGGTTTCGAGGCCGGGCGGGTAGTGGTTTGACCAGACAATCATATTGTCGGTGCAGGTGGTCAGCACTTCGACGCGGTAGCCGTGGCGGGCCAGGTGCTCGGCCCACCCGCGGATGCCGCTTTCTGCCCCGCCGAGCACCTCCGGCCCATAGCGTGGCGTGACCATGTAAATGGTTCGGGGGTCAGGGGTCGGGGTTCGGGATTCGGGGGTTCGGGCCCTGTTGCGCTCATTGAGCAACGCCACTACCTTCTCAGCCAGGTCGGTCGGGTTCTGCGGCTCGAAGAGCACCCCGCCCCCGTCAACAATTTCGGGGAGGGCCGTGGCGGCGGCAGCAACGACGGGCCGCCCCCGCGCCATCGCCTCCACCGCGGGCATACCAAAGCCCTCGTGGACGCTGGCGGTGACAAAGAGATCGCACAGGGCGTAGTAGGGTTCGAGGTCGGACACCTGCCCGGTGAAGATAACGTGGTGCTGGCAACCCAGCTCCTGTGCCCGCTGCCATACCTCCTCCGCATAGTCGCGGTAGGGGACAGTGTGGTTATCGCCTACCAGCAGCAAACGGGTATCGGGGTGGTGCTCGTGAATGAGCGGCAGGGCCTCCACCAGGTCGCCCACGCGCTTGTTGCGGGCCATCCGCCCGACGTAGAGCAGCACGGGTTCGCCATTCGGCTTGTAGCGGCGAACAAGATCCCCATCGGGGGGGGGGCATGGGCGAACCTCGTTGACGATGGCATAGGGCAGCGTGGAAACGCAGTCGGCGGGAATGAGGCCGGTGCTCAGCAGTTCGCCGGATGTGTAGCCGCTGTGGCCCGCGGCGTAGTCGGCATACTGCACCAACGAAAGGTTTTGTTGCCCTTGCAGCAGGTCGTTGTAGCCAGGCGCGTCCGGGTCGCCCCACAGATGCGGCGGTGTCACCCCGTGGTAGTCGAAAATGATGGCACTGCGGCGGGCCAGCGTGATCATGCGGGCCAGTTCGTAGTAGGTTGAGTAGTTGACCACAAGCAGATCGGACGATTGAAAATGGTTGATGACCCATTGCAGCCGGCTGCTTGGATGCTCAATCTCGCCATATTTCACCGCAACGGCGGAGCGGCGCACGTCGGGGGGCAACCGCGGGTCCACAAACTCCGTGATGAGCAGGGTATGGTAGCCCGCCTCGCGCAGCAGCCGGAGCTGTGCGACAACGTGCCCGCCAACGGCATCGTTGGCAACGACATTGCCATTGATAATCGTTGCCTGGCGGATTGAGCAGGGCTGATACGTGACGGACAGCACCAGCGGCGGCACCTGCCGTCCGGAAAACCAGCCAATTTCCTCTTCCACCAGGTCAATGACAAGCTGATAGTCGCCGGGGTCGGGTGGTGGCTCAACGCGCATCTCCATTGCAATCTGGCGACCCGGCGGCACGGGGGCCGGCAGCACGTTGCGAAATCCGTCGGGAACAACCGCGTGTCCCTGCGGGGTCTGCCAGTGGTAGGAGAGGTGGATGGGGTGGTTGCCGAAGGTGAGCCAGGGCACCGTGCCGGTGTTGGTCAGTTCAATGGCGAGCAGCAGCACCTCGCCCGCCCACACCTGCGCGGGCAGGGGGGAGAGGAGGCGATAGCCGGCCTGGTAGAGTTG
>DAOTUE010000092.1:0-6381 GCA_034436975.1 Chloroflexaceae bacterium | reverse complement strand
TGAACAGACGCTCTACGAGCGCACCACGGACTATCTTGACCAGACATACAACACTGCACAGATCTTGAACCGTCAGGCTGCCCGTTTTGCAATGAGCATCTTCCAACGGCGGCTGGCCAGTTCCACCCGGGCCCTGCTCTGCTCGTTGCGGCGGCGAGTGGCAAAGCTGGACACACTGATAGCCGCTATGCAATCGGGGAGGATGACGACCGAGCAACTTGGTCACTATCAGCAACGGCTCATTGAAGAAGATCCCTATGAAACAACCACAGCAGATGAGTATGACGGCCCGGATGGACGCGAGGAACAGGCAGAAGATGATGCCATGGAAGGCGTAGTTGCAGAGACGCTCGCTGACCTGGAAGCCGAACGGGACGAGGTTCAAACGCTGGTTGACCTGGCCAGCGCGGTTGATCAGAGTGGGCAGGAATCAAAATTCACCCGCCTGCGCGAACTCCTGCGCCTGCCACAGTATGTAAATGAGAAGATGATTATCTTCACGGAACACCGCGATACCCTGGATTTCCTGGTGCAACGTTTGCAGGGGATCGGATTGTCTGGGCAGATTGCAACCATTCACGGTGGAATGAATAGCGCAGAGCGAGATGAGCAAGTTGCGTTCTTTCGTCGCCCGATTGAACAGGGCGGGGCCCATTACCTGATTGCAACCGATGCTGCTGGCGAAGGCATCAACCTTCAGTTTTGCTGGCTGATGGTCAACTATGACCTCCCCTGGAACCCGGCCCGACTGGAGCAACGAATGGGGCGTATCCATCGCTACGGGCAGAAGCACGACCCCGTGTTCATCATCAACCTGATTGCCGGTGCGACCCGCGAGGGACGGGTGATGCGAACCCTGCTTACCAAGCTAGAAACCATCCGCGAAGAACTTGGGTCTGACAAGGTCTACGATGTCATCGGATGGTTTTTTTCCAACAAATCACTGACTGACTATATGCAGGCGGCAAGCACCAGTCTTGATGATGCCATCGAGCAGCTTGAGGGAAAGATAACAGAAGAGCAGTTTGCTGCTCTTCAAGCAAGAAGCCAGAGCCAGTATGAAAGCAGCGGCGGCAATGTCCAGGAACACCTTGAGCAACTTCAGGCCAATCTCAATCACGAGATGCTCCGACGGCTGTTGCCCGGCTCGGTGCAACGATTTCTTGAAACCGTGGCTCCCCTGGTCGGGCTGACCCTGGATGGCGACCTCAATACCCGATTTGCCATCAAAGCCGCAACATCAGGAGCAATGGATGCATTCCTGAGGAGCAATGGATGCATTCCTGCCACTGCTGGAACGCTACCCCCAGGAGCAACGCAATCAATTCAGTGTCCAACGCCCGACAGCAGAAGACCGCGATAGCGTTATCTTTCTGCGTCCTGGCGAGCCATTCTTTGACCGTCTGCGAGCGGTGGTAGGCAATATGTTTGCTGAGGATGGCTTGCGTGGGGGACTCTTCATTGACCCGACAACAACCACGCCCTACTTGCTACACATTGCGGAAGTTTCCATTGTGCGGCAGGCAGACCCGACAATCCCGGCCTTGAGCCAGAACGCCATACTCGAAACACGACTGATCGGGATACGGCAACAGGAAGATGGCAATATGCAGGTTTGCCCGGTTGAAACAATCCTCCTGCTCAAGGCGGCTCCGCCAACGGTAAAGACGCGCCCGGTGATTTTGCTGATTGGCAAAGCCAAACCATTGGTCGAACAGGCAACCAGATACCTGCGCGATCAGGTCGCGGAGCCAGCAGCAGGGGAACACCGCCAGGCGATGCTTGCCACGCTCCCCGAACGGCTTGATTTTCTCAGGCGGGGCTATGCCTACCAGGAAGCAGAACTGGCAGAAACCCGGACCAGGTATCGAGAGAAGGAACGGCGTGGCGACCCACGGGCACAGCAGGAAATAACCCGTATCAAGCAGCGACAACGCGAACTGGGGCAACGGCGCGAGGCAGCGTGTGCGCTGGTCCGGCGTGAGCCAGAACTCATTGCCGTAGGCGACATTGCGTGGGTGGCACACGCGCTGGTTGCACCAACCAGCGATCCAGAGGACCAACGCCGCCACGATGCCGAAGTAGAAGCCATCGCAATGCGCGTCGCGTGGGCCTATGAGGAAGCCCGCGGCGCAACCGTGCGCGACGTTTCAACCGCAGACCAGGCGCGGGTTGCTGACCTGGAAGCCTACCCCGGCTTCGATTTGCTATCGCAGCACCCATCAACGGGCGAGCGACGCTGTATTGAGGTGAAGGGACGGGCCGGGCGCGGTACAGTAGAATTGACAGAGAACGAATGGCTGAAAGCCTGCAACCTGCGTGGGAGGTACTGGCTCTACGTGGTGTATAATTGTGCCAGTGAACACCCGACCTTGCTACGGGTGTGCGACCCCTTTGGCAAACTGTTCGTGAACAAGCAGCAAACCATTGTCATTGGTGAGCAGGCGATAGTGGAGGGGGCGGAGTAGAATACCACGATAGAGTATCCTTCATCTATCGAAAGGAGCAAATCGGTGGAAAACCACGAACTGGAGTTACTGCTGATTGACATTGAGTCGGATCGAGTCGAGCGTAAGTCATCACCTACTGACCGCGATAAGATACGCCAGGCAATTTGTGCATTTGCAAATGACTTGCCAAACCATCAGCAACCAGGAATTATCTTCATTGGGGCAGATGATACAGGGCATTGTGCATATCACCCCATTACTGACGAACTTCTCCGCACTCTGGCAGACATGCGTACTGCTGTACATCCCTTCGCTTCAATGACTGTACAAAAACGCACCTTGAGTGGATGTGAAATGGCTGTCATCATAGTGTTTCCCTCCAACACTCCTCCTGTTCGCTATGAAGGACGAGTCTGGGTGCGCGTTGGCCCACGCAGGGCTATCGCAACACCAGATGAAGAGCGTCGCCTGGCAGAAAAACGTCGCTCTCTTGATATACCTTTCGATGTTCGTCCCTTTTCTTCTACCACCCTGGATGATCTTGACCTTGATTTGTTTCAACGAGAGTATTTGCCCTCCGCACTACCAGGTGACATTTTGGAACAAAATGAACGTACCGTTGAACAACAACTCATTTCTATGCGCTTTGGTGCTCCTGGAGTGCCAATAATACCAACAGCTCTTGGTATTCTGGTTATCGGTACATACCCTCGTACTTTCATTCCTGGGGCCTATGTTCAATTTGTACGTATTGATGGTACTGAACTCACCGACCCAATTAAGGATCAAAAAGAGATCAGCGGACCAATGATTGAGTTGCTCAGAACCCTGGACAATGTTTTTCAAGCGCATATTTCATTTTCCATAGATATTACATCATCATCTATTGAAACTCGTTCTTCAGACTATCCCCTTCCTGCATTACAGCAGTTGGCACGAAACGCAGTTCTGCACCGCAACTACGAGAGTACCCATGCGCCTGTCCGAATTCACTGGTTCCAGGACCGAATAGAGGTTTTGAGTCCTGGAGGTCCCTTTGGTCAGGTCAATCGAACTAATTTCGGGCAACCCGGTATCACAGATTATCGCAATCCCCACCTGGCAGAAGCAATGAAGAACTTAGGATATGTTCAACGCTTTGGAATGGGCATTGCACTTGCTCGTCGTGAAATGGAAAGAAATGGAAACCATCCACTGGAGTTCGTTATAGAAGATATGCATATCCTGGCTATCTTGAGGAGGAAATCATGAGTGTCCCTGTGTTGACCTTCTTTAACAACAAAGGGGGAGTGGGGAAAACATCCCTGGTGTATCACCTCTCCTGGATGTACACTGATCTCGGCTTACGTGTAGTTGCGGCAGATATGGACCCGCAGGCCAACCTGACTTCCGCATTTTTGAGTGAAGAGCAAATCGAAGAAATTTTCACAGAAGACGGCAAGAACCACGCAAAAACGATCTTCGATTTTGTTGACCCCTTGCGACGTGGCATTGGAGATATTGCATCACCCCAGTTGTATAAGCCGAATGATGAAGAAGACAAACTGGCACTCATCATTGGCGATCTGGCACTGTCAGGGTTTGAAGATCAGCTCTCTGAGGTCTGGCCGAAGTGTCTTGATAGAGATGAGCGGTCGTTCCGCGTCATTTCCGCGTTCTGGCGTATTATGCAGCAGGCAGCAGAAAAACATGGGGCGCATGTCATCCTTGTGGACCTTGGCCCGAACCTCGGAGCCATCAATCGGTCCACCCTGATCGCAACCGATGCTGTTATCGTGCCACTCGCTCCCGATCTGTTCTCGCTGCAAGGTCTTCGTAACCTTGGCCCGACGCTGCGACGTTGGCGAAGAGAATGGCAAGAGCGAATAGAGCGAAATCCTGTCCCTGAGCTAGAACTCCCTGCCGGGCGCATGCAACCCATTGGATATGTGGTGCTCCAACACTCAGTCCGCCTGGACCGTCCAGTGAAAGCCTATGATCGGTGGATCGCTCGTATCCCCCATGTTTATCGAAACGAGGTTCTGGGAGAAAACAATGGAGAAACCCTACAGATTGGGAACGATCCCCATACTCTGGCTTTACTGAAAAATTATGGGGCACTTATGCCCATAGCTCAAGAAGCCCATAAGCCGATGTTTCATTTGAAGTCTGCCGATGGAGCCATCGGGTCCCACCTGGTAGCCGTGCAGAAGGTGTACCAGGATTTCAAGAAACTAGCCTATACCATTGCTGAAAAAACAGGATTACGTCTGCCATGACCCCACCCCGCCTCATTGAACGCGGCTTCCCGCTGCGCCAGACTTCGCTCGACTCCGTCCACGAAAAGAACGTGCGCCACGGGCATATCTCCACGCTGCACATCTGGCCGGCCCGCCGTCCGCTGGCCGCCTGCCGTGCTGCGCTCATTGCAACCCTGCTCCCCGACCCAGGCAATCTCGAAGAACGCAACGCCCTGCTCAAGCGCATTGGAGGCACGCTGAAAAAGAACATCGTCACGAAAAAGCGTCCCGACGGAGGCAGCGATGACATTGAAAAGGACGAAACCCAGGGCGGCGTGCTGCACTGGGGGCGCGAGACCAGCACCGATATGGACTGGCTCCGCGAGCAGATCCTCGCTGCCTATGGGGGACGTGCGCCGCGGGTGCTCGACCCCTTCGCGGGCGGTGGCGCAATCCCGCTGGAAGCGATGCGATTGGGCTGCGATGTGACGGCAGTGGACATCAACCCGGTGGCCTGGTTCATCCTGAAATGCACGCTTGAATACCCGCAGCGACTTGCGGGCCAGACCCACCCGCTCCCCGACTTCTACCTTGAAAGCGAGGAATACCGGGAGCGCAAAGGACGCAAGGAAAAACAGAAGATGTTTTCGGAAGAAGAAGCAACCGAGAACCTGGCAGAGCACGTCCGCGCCTGGGGCTGGTGGGTGCTGAAGCAGGCCCGCGCCGACCTGGAACGGTTCTACCCGACGGTAGATGACAAGCCAACAGTTGCCTACCTGTGGGCGCGAACGGTGCGCTGCAAAAACTGCCGCGCCATCATTCCCCTGCTCAAAACCCGATGGCTGGCAAAGAAGAGCAACAAGCGGGTCTCGCTGACGATGGTGCCGAACGACGAGCGCACCGGTGTTGTCTTTGGCATTCAGCAGGAGACTCCGCGCAGGGGCGGCAATGGCACGCAGCAGCGCACCAGCGATACCGTCATCGGACAGGGAACGATGAGCCGCAAAGGGGCGTGGTGCCCGTGCTGTGGCAAGTACGGCACTGTGGCAATGACGATAGACGACATCCGCTACGAAGCCAGACAGGGACGTATGGGAGCGATGATGACCGCGGTAGTGGTGGATGGCCCCAACGGCAAGGAATACCGTCTCCCGACTGATGAAGAGCGAAAAGCCGCAACCGACGCAGAGCAGGAGATTGAGCGCGTCTTTGCTGACATTCCCTTCGGCTTGCCGGAAGAGCCAACCCCTGTCGGAGGTAGCGGTGCCAGTCGTGCTTTTTCGGTACAGGGATACAATTTAATGCGTTGGCGTGACCTCTTCACCCCGCGTCAGCTCCTTGCACTTGGTACATTCGTCAAGCACACTCGTGCCGCACGAGAAACGATGCGAACATATGGCTATTCGGAGGATTGGGTAGAGGGGGTGGGGGCGTATCTGGCGTTGGCAATGGACAAAAGCGCACAGTATTGTTCCGCTGTCTGTAGCTGGAATATCTCAGGAGAGCAAATGCGCGACACATTTGCTCGTTTTGCTCTTCCTATCGTCTGGGATTTTACAGAGATTGTTCTGAGCAATGACGTAGGTGGTTCTTATACCGCACAGCTTGACTGGATCACCCGCTATATCGAACACGCGCTTACCGGTGCGTGGGGGGAAACGAGTGTCCAGAACTATTCGGCAACCCGACCAGCACCCCAGGGATTTGATGCT
>DAOTUE010000091.1:0-45432 GCA_034436975.1 Chloroflexaceae bacterium | reverse complement strand
TGTTCCGACAAGCCCGGAGCTGGACGGGGTGGTTGTCAGCCACCCCCGAAGGAACGCTTGATGAAACCAAAGCCTGTCCCCGGATAGGAATTGCGGTGGAGGGTAGTTCCAAGCCACCCGCTTCAGCGGGTGGTCGTTGACCAGAAGCGGAAGAGGCCGGGGGAATACGCCCCCGGCCTCTTCTGTTTGTCCTGCGCTGTCAATTCTCCCTACCGCTTGATAATGGGTAGGTAGAGCATATTGCCTGTTTCCAGCTCAATAATCGGCGTTCCATCGGGTGGCGTGTCCGTCCGCATCTCACCAGTAGCACTGATTTCGATATTATTGGTGAGCACGACTTCTTCCGCGGTGCCTTCGTTGATGGTAATACGGATGCTGTATTGTCCTTCTGCTGCATTCTCCGTCACGACCAGGGCAAAGACCAGCGTTCCATCGCTCAGCGTTGTCACCTGCTGGAGGTTCTGGTAATCGGCATCGCCCGGTTTCTTCAGAGAAATAACAGCCGACGCATTGGGCGGGAGGTTTATTGCAGTGAAGATGAAGATGCTCCCCGGTGCCCCCGTCTCATAGTTGACATCGAGGCGGCCTGCGTCCTGGTCATCATCCAGAATGGTCAGGGTAAGTGTGTCGTTTTCTCCCAGAGCAACGTTTTGCGGGTTGCTCAGCGTGATCGTGAATGTTTCGTCATCCTCATTTTCCCCGTCATTGGTAATGGAGATAACGAGATTTTGCTCGGTTTCGACAGGAACAAAGGTCAGCGTTCCGCTGGTTGCGTCGTAGTCCTCGCCCGCGGTTGCGCTCCCATCTTCCATTGCATAGTCCACAGAAACTTGCTGGTCTGGGACCGTGTTCAGCGTGACGGTAATAATGGCCGTGCCGATACTTTCATTCACACTGTAGCTGCTTTCGCTGAACTGCACGGTTAGCTCGATAATATCAACCGATATGGTCTCGGTGATGGTACCAAACTGGTTTGAGGCAACAACAGTCAGCGTGTATGTTCCCGTGGCATCCCAGATAAACTCCTGCGTATCCGTTGGGCCACCGTTTGTAGTTTGTTTTGTCTCCTGCCCCTGAGCCATCCAGGTATAGGTGAGTGGCGTTGTGGCGGTGTAGGGCCGTACCGTGGCTTCAAAGCTCACCGGTGCATTGACCGTGCCAGCGGTGGGCGAAATATCCACGCCTTCTGGCGCAGTCGGTGCGCCCTCATCATCCCCAATGGTCAACACGGCCTGGCTCTGGCTCCCCAGGTTTGCCCCGGTCGGGTTGCTCAGCGCAAGGTTGACCGTTTCATCACCTTCGTGTTCATCGTCGTTGATAACGGTCACGGTAAAGGTCTGTGTCGTTGTCATGCCAGGAGTAAAGGTGAGCGTGCCGGAGATAACGGCGTAGTCGCTGCCCGGCATAGCCGTGCCGCCCTCCGTTGTGGCATATTGCACCGTCACTTCTTGTGTCGGGGTGGTGCTCAGGGTTGCCGTTATGGTTGCGGTGCCCAGTTGCTCCGTTGTACTGTAGGTTGCGCTGCTAAACTGGACGCTCGGCATATCTGGCCCGCTGCCAACCGAAATGTGATGCGTATCCATTGCTTCCCCGCCGATATTTTCGGCAAAGACCGAGAAATCTTGCTCGGAGATACTCTCCCACGAGAAGGTTATCTGGTCGCTTGTCGTATCGGTCAGGACATGGGTATAGATACGAGCGGGTGTCTTCTTCCAGGTAACAGTGATGGGATAGGCTGGCTCGCCTGTTGTGGTGATTGTGGCGGTAAACGTATAGTCGGTGTTGGGTGCGCCCTGTGTCGGACCGCTAATCTCTACCCCCACAACCCCCCCAGGAGCATAGAGCCGCGAGAGTTTCGTTGTCGTATTGGCCTCAAAGCCAGGGATGGTGCCATAGTTGCCCGTGGTACTGGTCGTGCGGATACCCTGGCCATCCTGCAGGGGGGCGGGCAGCGTTGCCTGCCAGTTGCCATCCCCGTCTGAGGTGACAACAGCAAGTTGCTCCAGCGCATCCGTTGTGCTGTCCTGATCATCCCGAAATAGCTCAATGGTGCAGTGGGGGCAGAAGGGATCGTAGACGTTGCCTGTGGAAGGGTGGACAAAGACATCGCCACTGGTGCCGCGGACGGTTGTCCCATCAATCTCGGTCACTTTTGCCGGGTTGAAGGAGCGCAATTCGTCGGATACGGTGTTCGGGTTGAAGACAATTGCCGCCCAATTGTCAATCAGGGTGTTGTTGCGGTAGAGATTGCCGCCATCCTCGTCCTGGGCAATTGCGCTGAGGTAGCTATTGACAATGAGATTGTCGCGAATGGCGACACTGTCTCCACGAATGCGAATGCTCTTACCACAGTTGCCCCAGTTCTTTCCGTTGGTGTCCTGCCCGATAAGGTTGTTGAGAATCAGGTGCCCATCGCCACCTTCAATGAAGAGAGCTTCGGGTGGGTCACTCGTATCAGATTCTATGTTCATCCCAACAATAACGTTCTGGTCTTCGCGGTTGGGGCCGCCAATCTGGTGGTCGTGGCCAGTTATCTTGATGCCAAACCCGCCATACCAGGTGGTATCCCCGGACTGCTCACACCAGTCGGAGGGAAGGTCCGGCGGGAGGGTACCATCGGCACGGGTGCCAATGTAGTTGCCGACCACCCAGGCGCGGTGTCCACGAATCGTCAGGGGCCGGCTGGTTGAGCCAGCAATGACATTGTTGCGATACACATTGTCGGGGCCATTGGTGTTGGTGCTGTCGCTTATCGCGGTGTCGTGTAGCCCTTCGTTGGAGAGGGTCTGCCCGTCGGCTTCCAGACCCGACCAGTTGTCTTGAACGATGTTGTAGCCGCCGTTGACAAGGATACCGACGTTTTGCATCCCGAAGCCACGGAAAACATTGTGTCCGCCGTCAAGCACAATCTCGTAGGTCGGGTCGGGGTCGCGGAGAAAAATTTGTGGTCCGCCGTTGGCCCGCTCACCTGGCTGTGTCGTGCCGTCAATTGTCACCTGGCCTCCCTCAACCCGTATCTGTTCATTGCTCACGAGCGTGATGAGCCAGCTTTCTGTTGCCGTGATGTAGTTGGTGTCGGTGGTTGGAATGTTGAAGCGGATGAGGGCCGGACGTGCCGTTGTATCATTATTAACCTGATTGATGGCCCGTCGCAGCGTACAGGGCGAGTGGGTGATACAGGTTTCGCTCTTGCT
The DNA here is from genome assembly GCA_034436975.1 of Chloroflexaceae bacterium. GTDB lineage: Bacteria > Chloroflexota > Chloroflexia > Chloroflexales > Chloroflexaceae > JAAUSY01. The sequence continues at coordinate 42,238 of DAOTUE010000091.1, read as the reverse complement.
GGCGGAGGGGTCGTCGGTGCTGTTCACGGTCACGCTCATCGTGTAGGTTGGGCTTGGGAGTGGTGGCACCGGCCGTGGCTCGATTTGCGGTATTGCCGGTGGCGGGGGCACCATATCAGATGGCTCCTCGCGTGGGGTCGGATCAATCATCCCATCCGGGCCGTAGAGCGGAGAGAGTTTCGCTGTGGTTGGTGCTGCAATACCGGCGATCTGGGCATCTGAAACGGTCGTGGTTGCTGTACGAAGGGCCTCGCTCATCGTGAGCGTGCGCGAGAGGGTTGTCGTCCAGGTGCCATCGGGAGCTGCTGTGGCCATCCCAACAGGCTCCAGAGCTTCAATGTGATCGTCGAGATTGTCTACAAAGAGTTCGATAGAACACCCGCCGCACGCGCTATCTTCGACGGCAGTGCCCATAACTGTCGTTCCAACAACCGAGGTAACAACCGCAGAATTGAAGAGTTTGTATGCATCGGGCACCAGCGACCCGAACACCGGGTTTGTTTTTGTCAGATAGCTGTTTCGCATGGTGTTGCCGGAGAGGTGGATAGCGTCGAGCGATAGCTCTGTGCCGTAGATACCCATTGCGCCGCCGTAGGTGTTGACCAGCGTATTGTTGCGAATCTGCTGGTTTTGCCCGCCAAGATCAAGCCCCTGGCCACAGATCCAGGCATCGTTGCCCTGCGCGTCCATCCCGATACGGTTGCTTGCCACGACATGGTTGTTGCCACGCACCGAGATAGCCTCCAGCGCAGAGGCTTCGCCAAAACTTGGTATGCCTGTGCCAAGTATGACATTACCCTGCACAAGTGCACCGGATGAACTCTCGGTCAACTGGATAGCCATGCCACCAAACCAGTTGTAGTAGAGCGCGTTGCCCTGGCATCGGCGATTCATACTTACGTCGGGGATGGTCCCATCGGCGCGGGTGCCAACGTAGTTATTGAGGAGCCTTGCTCCTGTTCCGCGGACGGTAATCGCCCGTCCTTTGGTGCCAGCCAGCACGTTGTTGGCAATGACGTTGTTTTGCGAATCCTCGCCCTCAACGATTTCTGCCCCATTGCCGAGCGTGGCCGTTCCTTCAAAGTAGAAGGAATCGTCGGGCCCGCCCTCGCCATAGAGCAGGTCTCCGAAGCTCTTATCGTGATAGAACCAGACTTCGCTTCCATCGTCGGTAAGACCAAGCCAGTTGCCCTCTATCAGGTTGTTGCTGCCGGTCATGCCGATGCCAAGCCCTTGCAGCCCCAGTCCACGCACAATGTAGCCGTCGTGGGACGTTTGCCTCCCCATATTGAGGCGCAGGTCCGGGCTGGCTGCGGTTGCTCCTGCCGGCGCACGAATGAAGATGCGCGGCCCTTCGCTGAGCGGGCGACCGCCGGGCTGTGTTGTGCCGTCAATCGTGACATTCCCTCCCGCAATGGAAAAATCGGCTACGGAGAGGTTCTGGGTCAGAGTAATGTGCCAGGTTTGCCCCGAATAGCCCGTGTCGGTGAGGGGGATATTGAAACTGATGAGCACAGGCCGTGCCGTAGGGTCTATGCTTGAAGCCTCGACAATGGCGCGGCGCAACGTACACTCGGCGGGGAAGGCCGTTTGACCCACGCCCGGTGTGGTGTAGCAGGTGTGCGACTTGTGGGTATCCTCGTCGCTTGTACTCGTAACAGTAATCACTGTTTGATACTGAATATCATTTGTTGCGTCTGCTGCTGCGTCTGCTGCATCAATGTCAGACAATGAATAGGGGTATCCGGCTGCTTCCGTCTCTGTCGCGGCATAGGCGACTGGATGGGCCGGATGGGCCGTTTTCGACAGGTGCAATGCAAGTAGCACTGTTCCGCAGGTAAACGCCACTGCCAGCAACAATGGCAGCGACCAGGTTCTCGATTTCATCAACAGGTCCTCCTGAAATTCGCTATTTCCAAAATATGGTACCCCCCGTTCTGATGGGGGTATTCTTTCTTTTGCCTATTTTAACGAGAAAAAGGCAGGATTGTTACAGGGAGCGTCGGCTCCCTTGTAATCGTTCAGACCCCCACCTGTCCTCTCCCCAGTGGGGGAGAGATTGGGGTGAGGGTGCCGCGTCCGTATCGGTGCAAGCAAGACGCTTGTGCTCCCAGGGTTTTATAGAAATGGCGGTGCAGGAAACTACCTGCTTCATCGGGTGGAGGAAGTGCCGCCGTCCTCCCAGAATCTCAGAATCTCAGAATTACCCGCTTGACACATCCTCACTTCCTTCTGTACACTATACCTGTTCGTTTCAAATCTTTATAAGGCAAAAAGGAGCACCCGATGATACGCCACATCGTCCTGTTTGGCCGTCGCAAAGAGGTTTCCGACCAGCAAATAGAAGATCTCGTTGCCGAACTCAACCGACTCCCCACAACCATACCCGAAATACGACGCTACGAAGTGCGGTATGATGAAGTGGGCGGAGAACGCGCCGCCACCTTTGGACTCCTGAGCGAATTTGATGACCAGGAAGCCATCCAACGCTACCGCGACCACCCCGACCATCAGGCTGTCCTCAAAACTATCCGCGAACTGACCGAATGGACAAAAGCATGGGATTATACTGTATAAGATTGAGATATTGAGATAAGGACCAGGGGGAACAGAAAAAATGGCAGAAGAAACCGGAATGTTCACCGAATTTCCGACACCAACCTATGAAGAATGGCGCGAAGCCGCAGAAAAATCGCTCAAAGGCGCACCCTTTGAAAAAAAGCTCCTGACCAGAACCTATGAAGACATCACCCTCCAGCCCCTCTACCGCCAGGACGAAGGAGAAGGGCTACCCCACCTCCACACCTTCCCTGGCTTCCCCCCCTATGTGCGGGGAACCAACGCCGCCGGCTACCACGCTCAACCCTGGGAAATCTGCCAGGAGATCCCGTATCCTATGCCGGACACTGCCAACAAAACTATTCGCTTCGACCTGGAGCACGGCCAGACGGCCATCAATTTGCTGCTCGACACGGTGAGCCGCAATGGCCGCGACGCAAACGAAGCCAGTCCATACGAAATCGGAGAAGGGGGCGTATCTATCTCCACCACCGAAGACCTGGCAACTATCTTTGAGGGCATAGACCTTGAGCAGGTGCCCCTCTTCATCCAGTCCAGTGCATACAGCCTGCCCCTGCTGTCCTTCCTGCTTGCACTGCTCCGGCAACAGAGCAAAGACCCTGCCACCCTGCGCGGTTGCATCGGTACCGACCCGCTTGGCACCCTGGCCAGCACGGGAACGCTCCCCGGCCCGCTCAACGACTGCTACGACGGAATGGCCTGGATTGCCGAATGGCGGCGTGTCCATATGCCCGACATGCAAACCATCCTGGTGCAGGGACACCCCTACCACAACGGCGGCGCAAGCACCGCCCAGGAACTCGCCTTTGCCCTCGCAACCGCGGTCGAATACCTGCGAGCAATGCAAACGCGGAACATTCCCATAGACGAAGCCGCCGAACAGATCCGTTTCTCCTTCTCCATCGGCTCAAACTTCTTTATGGAGATTGCCCGACTGCGGGCCGCACGGATGCTCTGGGCAACCATCGTCAATGCCTTCGGCGGGAGCGAAGCGGCTCAAAAAATGATCATCCACGTCCGCACCTCAACCTGGAACAAAACCGCCTGCGACCCCTACGTCAATATGCTCCGAACCACCACCGAAGCCCTGTCCGGCATTCTCGGCGGGTGTGCCAGTATGCACGTTGGCCCCTTTGATGAAGTGGTCCGCACTCCCGACGACTTCTCGCGCCGCATTGCTCGCAACACCCAGATCATCCTCCAGCAGGAAAGCCATATGGGGCGTGTGATTGACCCCGCGGGAGGCTCCTGGTATGTCGAACACCTGACCGACGCAATCGCGCAAAAAACCTGGTCCATCTTCCAGGAAGTCGAAAAACAGGGGGGGATGTTCCAGTCCTTGCAAGCAGGCTACCCTCAGAGCCAGGTTGCGCAGGTCGCTCAGCAGCGAGCAAAAAACATTGCCCACCGCCGCGACATCTTCGTTGGCACCAATATGTACTCCGACATCAAAGCACGCTCCCTCACCCCGCGCCCGCTCGGTGGAGAACGCATCCTCGACGAACGCACCGAGACATTGAGGGAATATCGCGCCAGGCGCGCCCCCGACCTTCTCAACGTAGCAATGGAGCGGCTCAGGCAGGCAACCAGCGCAGCATCCACAGAAGTCATCGAAGCAACCATCAAAGCGGCCCTGGCCGGCGCAACGCTCAGTATGCTCACCAGTGCGCTCCGCACTGAAGGGGTGGCTATCCCAACGATTGAGCCGGTCGAAGCGCAGCGGGGAGCCGAACCCTTCGAGATCCTCCGCAGCAACGCCGAAGCCTACCAACTCAACCGGGGCTACCTCCCACAGGTATTTCTCGCCAATATGGGGCCCATCCCGCAGCACAAACCCAGAGCCGACTTCACCATCGGCTTCTTTGCCGCCGGCGGATTTGAAGCTATCACAAACAACGGCTTTGCCACGCCAGAAGAAGCCGCCCGCGCTGCCATCGAATCATACGCCCCCATTGTCGTCATCTGCTCAACCGACGAAACCTACCCGGACATCGTCCCGCCCCTCACCCGTCTTATCAAAGCGAGCCGACCCGAAACCATCGTCGCTCTGGCCGGCTACCCGCAGGACCAGATAGAAGCGCACAAAGCCGCTGGCGTGGACGAGTTCATCCATCTCCGCGCCAACTGCTACGAAATACTGGCAAAATTCCAGCAGCAATTGGGAATAGGAGAGCCATCATGAGGAAAACACCAGACTTTACCACAATGGAATATACAGGAAATAGAGCTGTTCCTCACCACACCTTTGAGGAATGGCGTGAGCAGGTTGAGCGAGAGACAGGCCGCTCGCTGGAAGAGCTGATATGGAAAACTATAGAGCATATCGAAGTTGCTCCCCTCTATACGAAGGATGACATCAAAGACCTTGAGCACCTCGGCTTCCTTCCCGGTCTCCCCCCTTTCCTGCGCGGGCCCTACCCGACCATGTATGTCGTGCGCCCCTGGACCGTGCGCCAGTACGCCGGTTTTTCCACCGCGGAAGAGAGCAACGCTTTCTACCGCCGCAACCTGGCCGCCGGACAGAAGGGGCTTTCCATTGCCTTCGACCTGGCCACCCACCGTGGCTACGACTCCGACCACCCCCGCGTGGTGGGCGACGTGGGCAAAGCGGGGGTGGCGGTAGACTCCATTCTCGATACGGAAATCCTGTTCGATGGTATCCCGCTTGATCAAATGTCTGTTTCCATGACGATGAATGGCGCAGTGCTGCCCATTATGGCCTTCTACATTGCCGCCGCCGAGGAGCATGGCGTACCACCAGAAAAACTCACCGGCACCATCCAGAACGACATCCTCAAAGAATACATGGTTCGCAACACCTACATCTACCCGCCAGAGCCATCAATGCGTATCATTGCCGATATTTTCGCCTACACGGCCCAGAAGATGCCTCGCTTCAACAGCATCAGCATCTCCGGCTACCACATGCAAGAGGCCGGCGCAACCGCCGACCTGGAACTGGCCTACACCCTGGCCGATGGACTGGAGTATGTCGAAACGGGCATCCGCGCCGGTATGAAGGTGGACCAGTTTGCTCCGCGGCTCTCCTTCTTCTGGGCCATCGGCATGAACTACTTTATGGAGATTGCCAAGATGCGGGCCGGGCGGTTGCTCTGGGCCAAACTCATCAAACAGTTTGACCCGCAAGACTCCCGCTCCATGTCGCTCCGTACCCACTCGCAAACATCCGGATGGAGTTTGCAAGAGCAAGATCCCTTCAACAACATCGTTCGCACCTGTGTCGAGGCCATGGCCGCGGCGATGGGCCACACCCAGTCATTGCACACCAACGCGCTTGACGAAGCCATTGCCCTCCCAACCGACTTCTCCGCCCGCATTGCCCGCAACACCCAGCTTTTCTTGCAAGACGAAACGATGATCTGCCGGGTGGCCGACCCGTGGGGCGGCTCCTACTACGTGGAAGCCCTCACAAACGAACTGGTCAAGCGAGCCTGGGAAAACATTCAAGAAGTGCGCGAAATGGGCGGTATGACCAAAGCCATTGAAGCCGGCCTGCCCAAAATGCGCATAGAAGAAGCAGCGGCCCGCCGTCAGGCCCACATAGACTCCGGGCGCGAAACGCTGGTGGGGGTCAACCGCTATCGCCTGGACAAAGAGGACGCACTGGATATTCTCGAAGTGGACAATACCGCGGTGCGGGTGGCGCAGCTTGAGCGGCTCCGAAAACTGCGCGAAATCCGCGATGAAACAAAGGTCAACGCAGCTCTCCAGGCTATCACCCACGCCGCCGAAACCGGCACGGGCAACCTGCTTGAGCTGGCTGTCGAAGCCGCGAAAGCGCGGGCCAGTCTGGGCGAAATCTCGCAGGCAATGGAAAAAGTCTTTGGTCGCCACCAGGCTGTTATCCGGGCCATCTCCGGGGTATACAGCAGCGAATATCGTAGCGAAGCGGCCATCAACGAGGTGCGCCAGATGGCTGATGAGTTTGCCCGGCGCGAGGGCCGCCGACCCCGCCTGCTGGTAGCGAAGATGGGGCAGGATGGGCACGACCGTGGGGCAAAAGTTATCTCCACTGCCTTTGCCGATCTGGGGTTCGACGTGGATATTGGCCCCCTCTTCCAGACCCCGGAAGAAGTGGCCCGCCAGGCCGTTGAGAACGATGTTCACGTTGTAGGAGTTAGCTCGCTGGCCGCCGGGCACAAAACGCTTCTCCCGCAGCTTATCGAAGAACTGCGAAAACTGGGCCGCGATGATATTGTTGTGGTTATTGGCGGGGTCATTCCCGCCCAGGATTACGAATTTTTGAATGAGCAGGGAGCTGCGGCTATCTTTGGCCCTGGAACCGTTATTCCCGTTGCGGCAAAGAAAGTGCTCCAGGAAATCAACGAGCGGGTAGAACTCGTATAAGATAAGAAAGGAACGGATGGTATGGCAACCGAGGCAATGAGGGTGGCTCAGATTGATAATATCAAACGCACGATTTACCGTGTCACGCTGCCAGAGGAGACACGGGGCGAGATCTTTGTGGCGGGGCTGAGCAGCGTTGCTCTGCTGGCTGCCCACCTTGACGTAAGCATCACCTGTAGCACCGAACTGGCCCGTGATATGGGCGACTACGCCCAGGCCTACAACCTCAAAGTTGTGGCCGAAGAGACCGACACGTAGGGTTGGGAGTAGTCACCAGAGCAGATACAGAAACGAGGTTGTTATGAAAACGGTATATGTCCATGACATTGCATTTATCGTCTTTCTCCCTCTGATTGTCTTTGCACCATATCCTTTGAATATCGTGCTGGCTCTTGTGTTGTTCGTCATTTTGCATGCGTGTGTTGTCAGCGGCATTGAAGATACCGCGACACTGTATCGGCAAAAACTCTGGAGCCTCTCGCGCCCGGCTCCCCGCGAGCCGGAGCCGTTTGTGTTGCATACCGACAAGGAAACGGGAAACTTCTTCATTTCGGCAGATGATCGCGCCTACGAGTTTCGCGGGGGGGCGGGGTGCGACGTGAGCGACATTTCGGCAAAGGCCATCCGCTCCGTGACGCAGTATATGGACAGGCGCAAGAAAACGACGGACTCTGCGACATTTTTTGAGGTGTTGGGGCGGTCAATGACCGAGGAAGAGAAGCGGAAATAGGGAAAACGGAAACGTAACGGAGACGGGGAAAGAGATATGCCCAGCAATGATGATACTGAAGAACTCCTGAATGATATTGTTCGCCGTATTGTTGCATCGGGAGATCCTATCTCCATTGTGCTGTTTGGTTCGCATGCTCGCGGCGAAGCTCACGCTGGAAGCGACCTTGACCTGTTGATCATTGAAGAATCCAACCTGCCACGCTATCAGAGGGCAAGCAAATATCGCAAAGCCCTGCTCGGTGTCCATCCATCAAACCATCAAAGGATATTGTTGTCTGGACACCCGACGAGGTAAACACCTGGCGTACTCTCCCCGGTGCTTTTATTACTACGGCGTTGGCAGAAGGAAGAGTATTGTATGAGCGATCTTCAATTATGTGAGAGGAAGTAGGTATTATGACAGAAATATCGAACGTGGGCGAGGGCGCAACCCGCACCGAAACGGACAGTATGGGGGCTATTGAGGTTGCGGCTGACCGCTATTGGGGAGCGCAAACCCAGCGTTCGCTCCACCACTTCGCCATCGGCAAGGATACCATGCCACGGGAAATGATCCGCGCAATGGGCATCCTCAAGCAGGCCGCCGCCGAAGTCAACCGCGACCTGGGGCGGTTGCCCGAAGACAAAGCCAGCCTGATGATAGCGGCAGCGCAGGAAGTCATTGGGGGCAAGCTGGACGACCACTTTCCGCTGCGAATCTGGCAGACGGGTAGCGGTACCCAGACAAACATGAACACCAACGAGGTCATCTCGAACCGAGCCATTGAGATGGCGGGGGGCACAATGGGCAGCAAAAGCCCTGTCCATCCCAATGACCACGTCAATATGTCGCAGTCATCCAACGACACCTTCCCCACGGCGATGCACATTGCCGCGGTTGAGCAGATAACCCATGTGCTGCTGCCACAGGTCATCCACTTGCGCGATGCACTGGCAGCAAAAGCCCAGGAGTTCGCCGATATTGTCAAGATAGGCCGCACCCACCTGATGGACGCGGTGCCGCTGACGCTTGGGCAAGAGTTTTCCGCCTATGTCGCGCAGCTTGACCACGACCGCGAGCGCATACGAAGCGTGCTTCCCCATCTCTATGAGCTGGCCCTGGGGGGCACGGCGGTCGGCACCGGGTTGAATGCCCCGCCAGAGTTTGCCACCCGCGCCGCCGAACGCATCGCCACAATTACCGGTCTCCCCTTTGTCTCGGCTCCCAACAAGTTTGCGGCTCTGGCGGCCCACGATGCCTTTGTGATGGCAAGCGGGGCCCTGAAAACGCTGGCCTGCTCGCTGATGAAAATTGCCAACGACATCCGCTGGCTTGGCTCGGGCCCGCGCTGCGGCCTGGGTGAGCTTATTCTCCCCGCCAACGAGCCAGGCTCCTCGATTATGCCTGGCAAGGTCAACCCGACCCAGAGCGAGGCTCTGACAATGGTTTGCGTGCAGGTCATCGGCAACGATACTGCTATTGGTCTGGCCGGCTCGCAGGGCAACTTTGAGCTGAACGTTTTCAAACCTGTGATGGCTCACAACCTGCTCCACTCCATCCTACTGCTGGCCGATAGCTGCCGCTCCTTTACCGATTTCTGCGTTGTCGGCATTCAGCCCAACCGTGAGCAAATTGCGCATTTTCTGACCAACTCGCTGATGCTGGTGACAGCACTCAACCCGCATATCGGCTACGACAATGCGGCAAAGGTCGCCAAACTTGCCTATGAGCAGCGGCTAACCCTGCGTGAAGCGTGCGTGCAGCTTGGTCTCCTCACGGGCGAACAGTTTGATGAGTACGTCAAGCCAGAGAAGATGACCGGGCAATAGCGCAGCGGGCAAAGCCCGGTGGTCTCCGGAATAATTAACAAATGATAGCAGGTCAATCAGTCTGCTTGCGTCCGCTCGCGGGCCATTTCAGGCTGTTTCAGAAAAGCACTATCCCCCCTGACAAAGGGCAAAAAAAGGCAGGGCGGGTGTTTTTTTGGGGAAAAACGACAAAATCCAACTTGCATATACTGCATAAAATGAAGTAAAATAGAGAGTATCGGAAGTTCTGGTGGTGTGGCGGTGCAGGTGCCTGATAATCTCATAGCTACCCTGACAGGTGGGTTGTTGTCAGGTACAATAGTGGCAGGGTATTTACCTTGCCGACCAGTTTCATGCCAGTTTGCTAATCGTATATCGGGGGAAATAAGCAGATACTCCTGGCTTTCGCTATGGGGTCATTGGTGACGTATTCTCGAAATGCTGGTGCTGCGAGGGCGCGGCCGGCAGCGTCGAGGATACCAGGAAGGAAAGCAAAGAGTGCTACCTCACACGCCCCATTCGCTGGATTTTTCGTTGTCTATGCGGAGCGGCTCTCTCGCTCAACCGTTACCTGCCGAAGAACAACTTGCCCTCCTGTTTCATCTGGCGGAAAGTACCCCGCTGGTTGGGACCCCTCTGGAGAAGACCTCGTGTGCGCCGCAGACCCTGCGGGATGCCTACCGAACCTGCCATCATATTACCCGTCAACATTCAAAAAGTTTCTTCTTCAGTACGCAGTTTTTGCCCTCGGCAAAGCGGCGGGGTGTGCGTGCGCTCTATGCCTTCTGCCGCACAAGCGACGATACCGTTGATATGGCTGATGAGGACCCGGCGCGAGAACTGGCCGACTGGGTCTGCCAGGCCCGCAAGTCGGTTCCGCCGCTCGATAACCCGGTGCTACTCGCGTGGCACGATACGCGCATTCGCTATCACATTCCCGCCTCGCTTGTTGATGAACTGCTGGCGGGGATTGCAATGGATCTGACCATCAACCGCTATGCAACCTTCTCCGACCTGTGGATCTACTGCTACCGTGTGGCTTCAGTTGTGGGGTTGCTCAGCGCGTGTATTCTCGGCTCTGCGCCGGGGGCCGAATCCTACGCCATCAAGCTAGGCGTTGCGCTCCAACTCACAAACATTTTGCGCGACGTGGGAGAAGATGCCCGCCGCGGGCGCGTCTATCTCCCGGAGGATGAGCTGGCCTGGTTCGGGCTGACGGCAAACGATATTCTCGCCGGTGTTTGTGATGAGCGGTTTCGGGCGATGATGCGGTTTCAGATTTCCCGTACCCATCGGCTCTACGAGGAGAGCTGGCCCGGCATTGCGATGCTCTCGCCAGACAGCCGTCTGTCGGTAGGCGTGGCGGCGCAGGTCTACCGCGGCATCCTCTACCAGATTGTTCGCAATGATTACGATGTCTACACGAAGCGGGCCCACCTGAGCCTCTCGGAGAAACTCGTTTTGCTGCCCACTATCTGGCGGTCTGTGCGGCGGCTTGAGCGGCAATCTTGAACGTGCTGTTTGCTGATGGTGTCTTGCCGCTGGTCTATCTTGCTCGTGGTGGGTTTCGCGGTGCTGGCCATCGGGGCCGCCGCGATAGTTGCGGCATACCAGGTTCCCGTCCGCCATGAGGTCAATATCGGCGGCTACGACGCGGCCTACGTGCGCGGTTTCTACGATGCACAGGATAGCTCCTATCCCTCCGGCCATCAGCCCTATCTCAAAGGGTCTGATGGCCGCGTTCGCTGGAGCCGTGCCCGTTCGTTTCTTGTGTTCCCCCAGGCCGGGCTACCGGCCAGCGTCACACTGCGGCTGCGCGGGTGGCGGCCCGCTTCCCCTGCCTCCTCTCCCCCGGTTGTTCACCTCTTCCTCAATGGTCAGACACCCCTGAGAACCATCCAGACCAGCGAAGCGTGGGAAGAGTACCACGTTGCCATTGCCATTGATGATGGCGGGTTGCTCAAGGTCAGCGATGTGGTGATAGAGCTACGCTCCGAGACGGCCCTGCTCCCCGACGAAGGGCGCGAGGTGGGGGTGCTGCTGGACCGGGCTACCTACACGGTTTCGCCCGGCCCCCGTGGCTTCATCGTGCCCTACCCATCCCAGGTTGCTGGCGGTGCGCTGGCCGTGCTATTGCTGTGGCTTGTGCTGTCACCGTGTGCCCAGAACGACAAGAAAACTGCAAAGGGCGCAAAGAGCGCGAAGGACGCAGAGAGAAGCTATGCTCCCTGCCCCCCGAACCCTGTCCCCCAAACCCTGCCCCCTGTCCCCTGTCCTCTTCTTTCCTTTGTGGGCATAGCCACGCTTGTTGGCATACTGTTTCTGCTACTCTACCGGCTCCCCCCGCCGCTCTACCCCTATCCGTTGCGCTGGCTTCTCCCCGCGCTCAATGTGGCCCAGCTGTTGCTGCTGGCCGTGCGCCACCTGCCCGCCGTGATAGCCCGCAAACCCTGGCTCCTGGATGTGGCCGCCGTGGGGGGGGGAGTTGTGTGGGTTGCCTGGGTGTTGCTTGTGGCTCAGGACCACCTCACGCTTTCGGTGCCCGGTGTCGAAAAAGATTTCCGCGTGTTTGCCACCCGTGCGCCCGACCTGGGGCGCGTGTTCCAGGCCGACGGGTTCTACCAGCATGGCTATCCCTTGCTGCTCTGGTTGGTACGACCGCTCACGGCGGGAAATGCGTTTCTGGCGGCGCGGCTCATTGCGGCGGCAAGCGGGGCGGTGCTGCTGCTGGCGTGCGGGTGGATGGCGCGTTGGTTGCTTGCCAGTGTGGAATACCCGCTTGCGGCACGGTCCGGGATGTTGCTGGCTCTGCTCGTACTTGCGCTCAGCCCGCTGGTTGTGCAATACGCCCTCTACGTGGGAAGCGATATGCCGTTTGCCGCATGCGTGAGTCTGTCGTTGGCAATGCTTGTTTCACAGGTGTCCCGCCAGGATGGGACGGGGGAGACCAGCAAGCACCCTGTTCCCCCGGCAATGGTTGTGCTGGCGGGCGTAGTGGCGGGGGGGGCATTTCTCCTGCGCCATCCGGGGATTGTGCTGCTCCCGTGGGGAATACTCACCAGTGTGCTGCTACATCCCGGCCCGACAGGGCCAGGCGGGGGGGGGGGGGACTCCCCTGTACGTCGTTCTGCTGCCCTGAACTGGATCATTGCTCATTACCCGTCGCTTGCCAGGGGGATTATGCCCCTGTTCTTTGTTGCTGGCTTTCTGCTGGCCGCCTTCCCGCAGCTTGCCATCAACGCCATCCAGACGGGCCAGCCGCTCTACAGCCACCAGGCAAAAAATATCTGGTTGGCCGTCTATGGGGGTATAGACTGGGGGCGGTGGGGCGAGGTGCCCGACACGATTGGCCTGGGGGAGATTGTGTTGCACAATCCGGGGCGGTTCGTGGGAAACTGGCTCCAGAATATCCGCAACTTCACGGGCACCGGTGCCGAAGATACCAGCGAGTATGGGCGGGCCGTTCAGTTGCGGTTGCTTGGTTGGCCCGCCAATTGGCTCGCGGTTGCGGGTCTGCTGGTGTGGGCCGGGGGTGTGCTGCGCTGGCAGGGGGGGAGGGGCGGTCGGGCCAGTCTGCTGCTCTTTCTCCTGCTCTATGTGCTGGCCATTGCTGTTGCGTTCATCCTACCGCGCTTCTTCCTCCCCCTCGCGCCCATCTACGCAGTGGCGGCAGCATCCCTCATCCTGCCGGCCATACAATGGACCAGGCGGCAGGCTATGCCCCCACTCCCCTCCACCGCCGCTATCCGCCGGTTGATCATTGTGTGTGCTGGACTGCTCCTGCTGCTTGGCCAGGGCCCGCGCATCGGCGCACACTACGTGCTGGACCATCAGCCGCACGACGAGCGGGCCATCATTCGCCTGGCCCTCGACACGATGCAGCCCGGCGAGCGAGTGCTGGTGTGGGTGGAAGCAGGGAGGGCCATTGCCAGCTATTCGGCCCTGGCCCACCGCGCCGTAACCCCATCGGATGCACCCGACAGAGAGGCGGCCCTGGAATGGGCCCGACATCAGCCACAGATAGTCTACCTGCTCCGTGATGAAACCGCCATGCCCCCGCTCCCGCCCGGACTCCTGACCGGGCGCGTGGGGGGGGCGGGCCGCTACAGGTTATATCGGCTGGAGCGGCCGGGAGACTGATAGATAATACCAGATCCGGATAGAGAGGTACGTGTTCACGTTTGAGGGTGAAATCCTGGGAACACATTGTGTACTCCGTGCCTTTGTGGTGAAACTATCTATCCGGTTTTGGTACACGGGAAACAACACCCCCTGGCATTAGTTGCTATATCGCCACTGGTAGTAGTGTTGCCCGACATTGCCCATTTCCACACGGAACGCCGGGTCATTGGCCGGGTTGTAGGTCAGGACGCGGCGTTCAAACACCTGGAAGAGAATCGGGAAGTTTTTCCCCCCGACTTTCGACTGGACCCAGTATGGCTCGGAAACGGGCATGCCGAAGACAAACACGGGTGGCGAATAGATGGCCCGATTGACCAGGCGGCCATTTTCATAGACGTAGCCTTCCTGGTTCATAAACGCTTGAAATGCCTGCGCCACCCCGTGGCCATTGTCTCCCTGCACAAGCCGCGTGTTTGCGTCGTTGGCATAGTCGGTATACGATGTTATGCTGCCATCGGGGTTGAACAGGCTTGTCACCGGCTGGCCAATGCTGGCAGGGTTAACCGAGCCGGGGTTCTCATAGAGCTGGAACAGGTCGGCATAGGTTGGAAAATTGCCCGGATCGCCAATGACGGAGATTTTTGCTGGCTCGCGCTGCTCATACTCCGTGCCAAAATCGGCCCCCACCTGAACCCGTCCCATCATCATTTCGATAGGGAGCAGGCCGTTGGTAATATACCACTGTGAATTGGGATCGGCATTGGGATCGTTGATCTCCATGCGACTCTTGTCGTAGTATTGCACTCGCCGCACGCCTCCCGGCCCCTGGTTGAGTTGTTCCTCAAGCACGGTGCTGACCGGCTCGGGCCCCCACGTCCACGAGCGGCTACGGCGCCCTTCGGCAACCGGGCGGTCCTGCTTGCTCCACAACCCCTGGAAAGCCGTCTCCGCATCGGGAGCCGCCACGGGGTCGGGTTGCGATGGAGGAGAAGAAGGCGATGATTGTGTGGGGGTTGGCTCCGTCGGTGTGGGGGGTGCTGGTGCTGGCTCTACCGGCCTGACCGAGCCGGGGATGTGATTGAGAAAGACCGGGGATGGGCCGAGATTCAGCGTAAAGCCGCCGCCGGACGAAGTCGGGCTACTCTCCCCTCCCCAGCGGTCATAGAGCGTCCCACTGCTGGAATTGGTGCCAATCGTCACTGTGCCGCCATTCGGGGCCCAGAGCACATCCACCACCGACCCATCGCCCTTTGCAAACCGTGCTCCATAGGCTTCGGGGCCGCTCACGGCTATCAGGTCATCAATGACAAAGCTACCGGCTCCACTGGACGTATCCGGCTCGTCGTCAAGGACGATAGCTACAAGGCGTGCCGGGAAATTGAGCTGGCGGTTGCCGGAACCGCTCACCACGTTCCAACTTTCCACCTGGCCGCCAAGCGGAACAGAGAGATATTTCCACCCGCTCCCCCCCACAAATCCAAGCCGAAATTGCAGCGTTTCGCCTTCGGCATCGCGTAGCCATACCTTGAGCGCGTGGCCGCTGCCATCTCCATTGACCCACAACCCGAGCTGGCCGGGGTTGCCCGAAATCGTTGGTTGCGATGAAGGCTGAAATACCAGGTAGTCATTGCCGGCAGAGGGGAAATTGTAGCGTATCGTTGCCCCGCCGCTCCCACTGCGCCCCTGGCCCGGCGCATGCGCGATACCACCGTATGTCTGGTCGCCCAGGCTCCACCCCCCAAACGACTCAAAGTTGAGAATGGAAACTTGCTCTCCCATATCAAGCATCCCGACGGGAGTTGTGCCGGCAAGCTGTTCGTTGAGCGTCTTATAGGCAAAGTAAGAAGGCTTGGTCTGGCTGTAGTCGGCGAGGCCTGACCCCGGCTTCAGCAGCCCATACATTTCGTTCGCGCTTTCGTCTTTCAGCTTGTAGACGAGCACCCGCTCGGCCCCCGCGGCCCGCAACATTGCCGCACCACGCACAATGTAGCTGGCCTGGTCTTCTTCATTAAACGTCACCCCGCCGCGTCCGCCCGGGCCCGTAGACCAGCCAAACTCTGTTACCCAGATGGGCTTACTCCCAAGCCGGTCGCTCAGAGCTTGCACCTGCCCCAGCCCCGCCGACGCGATATTCCCCTCTTCGGGACCCATCGGGTCGGTGTAGGGGTGGAGCGAGATAATATCAAAGGCACTCCAACCCCCATTGTCGGCAATAACCTGGAGCGAACTGGTGGCCGGCTCGGGCGAAACCATTCCCGCAACCAGCACACGAGCATTGGGGTCGGCCCGCTTGATGGCCGCCGATGTCACCTTGAGCAGGTGGGTATAGGCCTCGATGCTTGGCGTGGGTTTCCAATAGTGTCCATTATCTGGCTCGTTCCAGACCTCCCAGTAGTGTACCCGATCTTTGTAGCGCGAGATAACCGCTTCGGCAAAGCTGGCGAAATCTTCCGGGTGGGGCGGGTAGAAATCGCCGCCGGGGTTGCCTGGGGTGGCCCAGGCGGGCGTGGGGCCTCCAAGCAATCCAATGATATTAACCCCCCGCGAGGTTAGCTCATCCACTGCATTATCGTGGAACATCCATTCAAAGGTATCCCGCTCTGGCTGAATACGAAAAAACTGGAAATCTTCGCGCACCCATCCCACCTTCAGCGACTCGACCGCATCGGCGGGAACATTGAGCGAGGAAGGGTCTGGATAGCGCGAGGCACTATGGCTATTGACCCCAAACGCAGAATCGACCGGCGCGGAGAGCGGCGACGACTGCACATATCCGAACGGTATGACGAACAGACACACGAGAATTCCCAGCACGACAACACGAAATAGACGATCCATTCAGGTCTTCCCTTTCTATTCACTACAGTTGAGAAAAACGACAAACGTCCGGTCAGGTTCGAGCCTTGTTCACGACACATGGCAAAACTGCTGTAAGCGTTCACTGGGTTCGGGCAATCTCTACTCCTGGGAGCGCAAGCGTCTCGTTTGCTCCAATGCAGGCACGCTTCCCCCCTCCCCCCGCTGGAGGGAGGACAGGTGGGGGGACTGAACGATTACAAACTGCTTGATAACCAGATACCCCGTTGGCGAAAAATCCCCAGGGAGCATGTATTATATCACACGCTATTGCATCATCATAGCACAATCTGACGCTTTTTGCATGAAAAAATCCCCCTGCCAGATCATGGTGTGGTATGATATAATTTAACTCTGTGTGTTTGTCAGGTCCGATGATATTGCTCCCGTATACTTGCTACCGTGTATGGCAATTACGGGGGAAGAAAGGAACAGGGCTTATGAACCGAGATCGATTTACCCGACAACTTGCAACCCTCCGAGAAGACTTGCTGCGTCTGGGAAACAGAGTTGAGCACGCCCTCAAGCGATCCATCCATTGTCTTGAGACATGGGATAACATGATGGCACATCAGATTGTCCAGGAGGATACGCAGATTGACATTGCCCGCCATCAGGCGGAGGATCAGGTCATCAAACTTATCGCCACGCAGCAGCCTGTGGCCAGCGATCTGCGGTTGCTTGGAGCCGTCTTTGCCATTTCCTCGGAGCTAGAGCGCATTGGCGATTATGCCAGCAGCATCGCCCGTCGCCTCCAGCGAGCAATGGATCGCCCGGTGCTCGTGCCGCCTCCGCAGGGGTTGTATGAGATGGCCGCTCTGGCCCAGAAAATGCTAAATATCAGCCTGGAATCGTTTTTACGTCAGGATAGTGCTATGGCCCAGAGCCTTGCCCGCTACGACGATAGCGTTGATGAGCTGGAAGAACGCTTGAGCCGGGAGCTTATCACTCTGGGGCAGAACGACCCGCAACGGTTGGACGCGGTACTCGATATGCTCGACATCGTCCACGCGCTCGAACGAGCCGCCGACCGAGCCACCAACATTGGCGAGCGGGTTATCTACCTCAAAACCTGCACGATGGAAGAATTGAATCCTTGAAATTATGGGATTCAGGGTAATGGTCGTCGGGTAGTCATAACGCAAGGAAACCAATAAGGAAGCATTCTGTGCAGCCAGGAGATGATAACACCCATAGGGTCCCCCCACAGTCTGATAGTTCTTTTGACAATTCATCTTCCCTGGATGTTCCTATCAGTCGCGATAATGTCCTTATTGTCGGCGCGCTCATCTTTCTCATCATTGCTGTAACCTCAACCCTCTTTCTTTCGACAAGACGGGACGGGGCAGACCAGGTTGGGCAGGCCACAACAACCCCGACATTCGATACCGGCACGAGCATTGCAGCATTGATGACAATGACGGCAAGAGCCGGTACCCCCTACCCGGCTCCCTATCCGGCACCGGTGCAGACGATGACGGCGGGGGCCGAACTGCCCTACCCGGAGCCAGGACAGACGACGACGGCGGGGACAGGCGGCACCCCCGCTCCGGGACCAGAGGAGACACCGACCACGGGGACCGGGTCCCCCCCCTACCCGGCACCGGGGCAGACGACAACGGCAGGGGCCAGCGGTACAACTTATCCTGCCCCCGCCGAAACCTCGCCAGCGACACCCGGCGAGGATGCTCCCACCTTCAACCCGACGGTGACAACCGCCACGACTCCGCTGGAGCCGCCAACACCAACCAGCGTCCCCCCGACGCAAACCCCACAGCCAACCTATACGCCACAGCCAACCTATACGCCATATCCCACACCGGAGCCGCTCCCAACCTACACGCCACAACCAACCCTTACCCCTATCCCCGAAACGCCCACCGAAACAACCATCCCAACGATTACGCCGACCCCGGCCCCCACCGAGCCGCCGGTAGACCTGGTGAGCGGGCAGGTGCGATGGGAGGGGGGAGCGGGGCCCATTGTGCTCCAGCACCCGGTGCGCGTGGAGCCAGGCTCAACGCTCATCATCGGGCCCGGCACAGAGGTTCGCCTGGAGTGGGGGGCGTTTATCAGTGTGGAGCAGGCCCGCCTTCTTGTCCTGGGCACGCCAGAGCAGCCGGTCCGCTTTGTCAGCCATACTGGCCATCGGTGGGAAGGGATTTTTGGCGGCGCGGGAAGTTTTGTAGACATTGAGCATACAGAGATACGTGGGGGAGGGGCCGGGGGGACGGTCATTGCCAGCGAGGGTGGAGAAATCTCCATACAAAAATCAAAAATCATTGAAAACGGCGGCACGATTGTTGTCACCGATAGTCGGGCGGAGTTTCGCAACAACGAAATCTGGGGGAACGACCTGCCCTATGGCGGGGCCATCAACGCAACCTATACCAGAGGCAATGTCTTTGTCGCCACAGAAAACCATATCGGGCGCAGCCGCCTGACCGAGGGAGCCTCCAGTATCAACATTCACCATCGCAACGATGTTGATCCGCTGGTGCTCGATATTCAAAGCAATCTCGTCCACAGTGGCGAGACCGAAGGGGCAAATCTACTCGTTTCAACCAATGGGCCACTCGAAGGAACCGTTGCCTGTAACACGCTCATCGGGGGGAATGCGGGGTTTCAGCTTCGCTCGGATACGCTCCAGCTCCCCGGTTTCAAACTCAGCGTCTACCACAACATGATCACCGACCATGTGCCGCCCATCATTCCCCACTATCTCAAATATGGGATTGGACGGGGGGCCACCAGCGAGGTATTGCTCGATATGAGCAACAACTGGTGGGGCGATAGCTCCGGCCCCTACCACCCCGAAGAGAACCCCGAAGGACACGGCGAGTCGGTGGGGAGTAACATTACCTACCGTCCGTGGCTCGATAGCCCGCCCCCCTGCGTCCCCTGGCCCTGATACCGATTGCTTTCAAAGCAGCGTAACCGTTCAGGGCCCCCCACCTGGACTCCCTCCACTGGGGGGCCGCATCGGGGCAAGCGAGACGCTTGCGCTCCCAGGGTTTCCTATCCTATCCTATCCGAATATGGTACTACGAGGATTGCATTGGTGGTTGCGGCGATTGCGGCGGGTCCTGTTGCTTCCTTCTCACCAGGAAGATAATCCCTATGGCAACGAGGCCAAGGACGATAACTACCCCGACGAGGGCCGCAATAATGAGGAAGAAATTGGCCGCTCCGGGCACCCCCCCGCCGGGCCGTCCGGGGACGAGCGTGACCTGGACTTCGGAGGGGTTTGTCCAGGTAGCCGTGCTGCCCTCAACCTGGTCAGCATTACTCTCAATAATCTCGCTACCGCTCAATTTAACAATCATCGTCAACCCCATCCCGCCCTGTTGATCGTAGGTGTGGTTAATGGTGACATGCCCCTGTTCATTGGTGCTGATGGTTGCCGAACTTTCAAAAAAGTTTTCGTTCAGGCTATCGAAGCCCTGCCCGGAGGCTTCGCCAATGATGCGAGCACCACCGTTCTCTGTCTCTTCAATACGAACATCTTCCGGGCTGAAGTCCTCGTCTGACATCGCCTCAGATTCCGTCTGGTCTCTGAGTTCGTCAATCCCTCCCATTGATTCGACCATCTCGGCCGGGAGGTCCATCGAAATGATCCCTTCCCATTGTTCATCCGGCAAGATTGTTACATCCATTGCCGCCGTACAGCCAGCAAGGACCAGTCCAGACACAATCCCGATCAGCCAGTATACGAAACGGACACCGGTACGCTGCTGTGCTACCAGATACCTCATGCGAGCCTCCTTAACGTCACTTACGGTTTGAGTACACCCAGGACAACACCATCTGCCGGATGAAGGAAAGAAGGAAAAGACGATACGCTTATTTTGTTTCGCGGTAGAGCACATGGCGGCGGAGGAGCGGGTCATACCGTCGAAGTTCTAGCCGCGATGGGTCATTGCGGCGGTTCTTTTCCGTGGTATACTGGTGTCCGCTTTCGGTGCTCTTCATCTTGATAACAATACGGTTTCCCTTTTTGCCTGCCATATCTCACTCCTATAGTGCATATTTCTCTTGTCTATTGCGTTACGTTTTATCGTTGCTATTGTAGCATTATTCAACTTGACTGGCAAGCCCTTATGGGGATACTATGGGGAGGAGAACCCCGAAATCGTTCGGGAAGATATGGGTAGAAGGGAGACTAGTATGGAAGTTGTTCTCAATGGCGTATTTATTACCTTTGAGGAACAGGGAGAAGGGGTGCCGCTTGTGCTGGTCCACGGGTTTCCGTTGAACCACGCTATGTGGCAGGAGCAGCTTGCGGCGGCGGGCCGAGGCGACCTCGGCCCCACGCGGCTAATTGTGCTCGATATGCGCGGCTTCGGCGCGAGCGAGGTGCCGCCCGGCCCCTACGATATGGAGACCTACGCCGATGATCTGGTGGCCCTGCTCGACCTGCTTGAACTGGAGCAGGCTGTGGTGGGGGGACTTTCGATGGGGGGGTATGTCACGTTTGCCTTTTTGCGCCGCTACCCGGAGCGGGTGCGGGGGCTTGTGCTGGCCAATACCCGCGCCACTGCCGACAGCGATGAAGCCAGGGCCAACCGCGAAACCAACGCGCAGATGGTTGAAGCGCAGGGGTCATCAGCTATTGCCGACAAGATGCTGCCAAACCTGCTTGCCCCCGATGCACCCCCCGAACAGCATGCTTTTCTGCGTCGCATCATTGAGCGCAATCATCCGCAGGGAATTATGGCAGCCCTGCGCGGGATGGCCCTCCGCTCCGATTCAACCGACCTGTTGCCGCATATTCGCGTTCCAACGCTGGTCATTGGGGGAGAGCACGATGCCCTCACCCCACCTGATTCTATGCGCCAACTTCAGGATGCTATTCCTGGTAGCCAGCTTGCGATGCTTCCTGGTGCCGGGCATGTCTCCAACAGGGACAACCCCACCGCATTCAATGCTGCCATTGCCGAGTTTCTGAGGCAATTCTAAACCGCACCGGGGCAATTTTGAAGGGGCCGCGCTACTCTTTAATCGCATGCTGCTGGTAGTCCTGCCCCAGAATAAGCACGAGGTCAACGCCGGGGGGTTGGGGCGGGGCACCGGACGGCGGTGTATTGTAGACATAGCGCGGCTCAAGATCCAGCAGGTCGGCCAGGCTTTGCCGCATGTCTGGAAGACCGGTATAGTCTATCAGGATAGTATGGTCGTGGAGTTCGGGGGCATCCCCCGGCTCCAACACGGGAAACGCTCTCCGCTGCAAGGTGTTGCTTGTGCGGGTAGCCAGCCCTTGCACCCCGGCCCCATTGAGCACCTGGATACGTCCGACCTGCTCGGTGGGGCCCTTCAAAAATCGTTTGACCAGAAACGCCAGGTCTTCTTCGTGCCAGTAGATGTCTGATTGCACCTCCTGCACCACGCGGACCTCGTCCGGGGTAATGCCCAGGCGCACAATATCATCGGAGCCGAGCGAGCGGGCCAGTTTTGCCAGCCCATAGAGCACCGCCGGATCGTCGAGAGGGAGTGTGGTGACGATGTTTTGCTCCAGGTTCTCCACCATTGGAGAGATAAGATCAAGCTGATCGAGCAGACCGCGGGCCTGCACCTCTTTGAGCGTGGCTTGCAACACCTGTTGTTGCCGCCGGCTGCGCTCAAAGTCGGACCCACTGTGGCGGGAGCGTGCGTAGCGCAGGGCCGTTTCGCCATCGAGCACCTGGAGACCGGCCGGGATGTAGAGCCGCTCGCGCCCAAAATTCTCTGTGGGATATTCGGCATCGAGGAGCGGATGCTCCACATCTACCACAATGCCGCCAAGCATATCTACAATACGCTCAAAGCCCTGGAAATCTACCTGAGCAATATAATCTACTTCTATTCCGAGAAAGTTCTCGACAGTTTCGGCGGCCAGGGCCCCGCCGCCATCTTCGGGAGAGGTTTTCTTACCATAGAGTTCGGTTGCGTGGATGTAGCCGTAGGTATAGGCCCCATTGATTTTCATCTTCCCCCGATGTGGGATGGAAGCCACCGAGTCTCGCGGTATCGAGAGCATGCTGGCCCATTGTTCTTGCGGGTTTACATGGACGACAATAAGGGTATCGCTCCGCACCCCCTCCAGCGCATCGCCGCGCTTGTCCACGCCAATAAGCAGCACATTAAATGGTTCCCGAAGGGTATCGGGAAGCTGGATTTCTTCTACCCGGTTCTCGGCTTCATCCGATGCAGAAGCATGGCGCGGGTCGGAGCGAACGATGGTTGCTGTCATTTTGTCGAAGCGGCCTTTTACCAGGCCGAAGAAAATAACCACGAGAACAAGGATAATCACCGTGCCAATAACAAACGTGCCACATCCAGCGTTGCGCTGTCGCAGGTGTTTTCCCTGGGGCGGGATGGTGCGGAGTTGCCGTCTCCTGGCCGCAATGCGCTCGCGGGCCGTTGTGGAGAGCAAGGGAGGACGAATGCCGGGCCCGCCATTTCGCCTCAATGGTCTTCCTAGTCTTGTCGTTGGAGATCGTATCAACCCTTTATCTATTTCCCTTTCGCTTTTTCTTGCTACCGGCGGTCAGATTTCGCAGCGGTCAGATTTCGCACTGGTTCTGTGCCTCTTCAGACCGCCGGCTCCTCTCAATTTCTGTTATTGTATGGGCTTTCAGAATTCTATGCAAGTTCGCCTAGCCGGTGTCGGTTTCGGCTCCCTTCCAGCGGGAAAACAGGTCTTCCGACAGGCGAATGTTGAGCAAGTCCAGCACATGGTTGACGGTCTGGGCAATGAGATCGTCAATGGTGCGAGGGCGGTGATAGAAGGCCGGGATAGGGGGCAGGAGAATAGCACCCATTTCAACGGCCTGGACCATCAACCGCAGGTGGCCCAGGTGGAGCGGGGTTTCGCGTGGGACGAGGATCAGGCGGCGGCGTTCCTTGAGCATCACATCGGCGGCACGAGTCAGCAAATTTTCGGCAAAAGACGAGGCGATTGCACTGAGTGTTTTCATTGAGCAGGGAATGACGACCATGCTTTCAGAAAGAAACGACCCGCTTGCAATGGGAGCAGCAATGTTGCGGAAGGGGTGGCGCACCTCGGCCAGGGCCTCAATGTCGGCAACGCGATAGTCGGTCTCCAGCGGAATGGTCTGGCGGGCCGCATCGCTGATGACCAGGTGTGTCTCAATGTTGGGCATCCGCTGTAACATTTCCAACAGTCGAATGCCGTAGATAACCCCGCTGGCACCGGAGAGACCAACAATAACTTTGCGCATAAGGGTATTTCCTGGGAGAACAAACCTGCCCCCCACACAGGCAACAGGCCTGGGGGGGGCATCCTGTTCATCCAATTCCTGTCTTGCCAAGGCCTCAAGCAGGGACAGGACTTTTCATACTATCCGGCGAAACAACTTTCGGGGTGATGCCCTCTTCTGAGCCAAACTCCCGGTTGCGCCCGTTGGTGCGATAACTCCCGCGGGGGATACGCTCAATAAGTTCGCGCAACCGCTCTCCGTCGAGGGTTTCGAGTTCGATAAGCGCATTGGCCATATCGTCAAGCACCGAGCGATATTTTTCAAGAATAGCCTTTGCGTGGCTGTAGGATTCGGTAATCAGGCGATGCACCTCTTCATCAATGAGTCGGGCGACATCGTCACCATAGTTGCGCTGTTCGCTAATCTCGCGCCCCAGGAAGATGAGTTCGTCTTTTTCGCCAAGCGCAATGGGCCCCAGTTTGGGACTCATCCCGTAGCGCATAATCATGGCGCGGGCGGTTTTGGTTGCGGTGGAAATATCGCCGCTCGCGCCGGTGGTAATATCCTTGAAGACGATCTCTTCGGCCACGCGCCCCCCCATCGCCATTGCCAGTTGGGCCTCAAACATGGCTGTGCTGTAGTAGCGGCGGTCCTCTTCGGGGACCATCAGCGTATACCCACCAGCCATGCCCCGCGGAATGATGGTCACTTTTTGCACCGGGTTCGATTCGGGCATCGCGTGGGCAACAATGGCGTGGCCGGCCTCGTGGTAGGCAGTCACCAGCTTTTCGCGGTCGGTCATCACCCGGCTGCGGCGTTCGGGCCCACCCATCATCAGTCGCTCAACCGCGTCTTGCAGTTCGGCCATGCCGATTTGTTTTTTCGAGCGGCGGGCCGCCAGAATAGCGGCCTCGTTGATGGCATTGGCCAGATCGGCCCCGGAGAAGCCGGGCGTTTGCTTGCCGATCAGGTCAAGGTTGACATCGTCGGCCAGCGGTTTTCCTTTGGAGTGGACTTTGAGCACAGCAATACGTCCGCGCACATCGGGCGCATCGAGCACAACCTGACGGTCGAAGCGGCCCGGGCGGATGAGGGCCGGGTCGAGCACGTCGGGGCGGTTGGTGGCGGCAATGATGATGACATTGGTATTGGTATCGAAGCCGTCCATTTCCACGAGGATCTGGTTGAGTGTTTGTTCGCGCTCATCGTGCGAGCCACCTAGACCCGCCCCGCGTTGCCGCCCTACGGCATCTATTTCATCAATGAAGACGATGCATGGTGCATTCCGCTTGGCCTGGTCGAAGAGGTCGCGCACGCGGCTTGCCCCCACCCCCACAAACATTTCGACAAACTCTGAGCCACTGATGGAGAAGAAGGGCGTTCCTGCTTCTCCGGCCACAGCCCGCGAGAGGAGTGTTTTGCCGGTGCCGGGGGGGCCGACCATCAAGACCCCACGGGGAATGCGTGCGCCAAGCGAGGCGAACTTGTCGGGATATTTCAAAAATTCAACGACCTCGGTCAAATCTTGCTTGGCTTCCTCTTGCCCCGCGACATCAGAAAAGGTGACGGTTGGTTTGTCGCCGGCAAAGAGACGGGCACGGCTCTTGCCAAAGGAGAGAGCCTGACTGTTGCTCCCCTGGGCCTGGCGCATAAAGAAGAAGAAGAACCCGATAATCAGCAGCATCGGGAGCATAATGGTAAAGGCACTGAGCCAGCCGCTCCAGGCGGGAGCCGGTTTGACCATCACATCGAGGCTGGTTTCCTCTTCGAGGATGGGCACATCATAATCGGCAAACAGCGACATCACGCTGTCGTTTGGCTCGACCCGCGAGCGATAGGGGGTCGGGTCATCCTTATATTTGACAAGGATTTCCTCTTCCCCTGCTTCGGCCTCTATTTTTTCAATTTTTCCAGCTCTGGCATCAGCAATCACCTGGGCAATGCCTTTTTCATTGTCCTGGTTGGCGTTCTGCCCGAAGTATTGAAAGAATAGAGCCAGGGCAGCAACAAGAATGATGAGGTAGACAAAGCTGTTTTTTAGCCAGCGGTTATCTCCCATGCTTTTATCTGTTCCCTTTCAGCGGCAAGTCTTCTCGGTTGGTTCTCCGGTTGGTTCTCCGACTGGTCGTGATAGTTGTGATGGTAGTACAAGGGGACTTGCCACGCTAGTTTCGTATGTTTAAGCGGTTGTGACAAAAAATAGGTAAAAAATCCAGATAGCATTATTATACCAAAAGCAGGGGCCAACAGCAACATGAAATCAAGGAGCGGCTATGTTTGTAATAGATAAAGGAGCGCGTCATCACCCGACATTTGGATGATATAACGACGCACTCCACCTTGTTTTTATTGGTTTGCGCTCATGTTTTTCTGCGAGATGCTACCGAATCTGGGATGTTGGCACAGAAACCCGCACCACCCCACGGAAATCGCCTTCCTCATAGCCGGTGGCCTGGTCGTCGGGGTAGCGTTCCTCCAGAATATCCAGGATCTCTTCGTCAATGTTCTCCGGGTCGCCGTGGCAGGTCAGGCAGCCTTCCCCCACCTTCAGGGGCTTGTAGTAGCGATATTCCTCATCGCTCACGTATTGCACATAATCTGCCGGCAGTTTGCCCTGTTCTTTCATCATCCGTGCGAAGTATTCCAATGCGGCCTTCTCATATGTATCAGGTGCATTGGTTTCATTTCGGTAGTTATTCGAGGTGCGCTTGATGCTGAGTGCTTCAAACTCATTATCAACCTCATCGGTCAAATCCTGGGCCTCTTCCGAGCAGAAGTCTGCTGCGTGGACGGGCCCATCTTCCTTGATAGCCTTCATGAGTGTGCCAAACAAGGTCTGGCTAAGCGCATCCACCGCGGGTTTGGCAGTTTTGCGGACCTGGTAGGCCTCCACCGCGGGGACAACCTCGCGCTGATCTGTGAACGCTCCGAATATCACCACAAGGATAGGCACAGCGATCATCACAAGGGTGACAAAATTCTTGCACTGATAGCCCTTTTCCTGTTTCTTCTTCGTTGGTTTTTCTGAATCGGCCATAGAAACCTCCTTAATTCTCTTCCAATGCTTCTGTTACCTCTGAACGATTACCTCGTTTCCAACGCACACACTTACAAATTGTACCACACCTCTGCAATATGTGAAATATCTCCCAGACCCGTTGTTTCCGCTGCTCCGGACTGGATCATCTGCACGATTGGAGCGGGGAATAGCCCGACCAGCAGCGTCCCAACAACGGCCACGGCAATACCAAGCTGTACGCTGCGGGAGCGGAGCGGTTGCATCTCGCGCCCCGGCTCGTGCATAAACATACGGACGATGACGCGCAGATAGAAGAAAACCGCAATGGCACTTGTGAGCAAACCAATGAGCACGAGCAAACTCAGCCCGCTATCCCAGGCGGCGGCAAAGATATAGAACTTGCCGACAAACCCGGCTGTTGGCGGCATACCGGCCAGCGAGAGCATAAAGACGGCCATCGCCACGGCCAGCAAGCCTTCGCGTTTCCACAGCCCGGCGAAGTCTTCCAGGCTCCAGGCGGTCTCCCCGCGTTGCTCCAGCGCAATCAGCACGCCAAACGCGCCCAGGTTGGTCAGTGCGTAGGCCACGAGATAGAAGAGGAACGCTTCGATGCCGCGGGTGCCCGCTGCCATGATCCCCAGGAGAATATAGCCGGCGTGCCCGATGCTGCTGTAGGCCAGCATCCGCTTGACGTTGGTCTGGGTGAGGGCCCCGATATTGCCGACAATCATCGTCAATGCGGCCAGCACGCCGAGGATGGGCATCCAGTAGGGGGCCAGCACGGGCAGGGCCAGCAGGAGCAATCGTGTCATTGCGGCCAGGGCCGCGCCCTTCGTGCCGACCGACATAAACGCTGTAACGGGGGTGGGGGCCCCTTCGTACACATCGGGGGTCCACATATGGAAAGGCACCAGCGCAACTTTGAAACTCAGTGCAACAAGGACCAGTCCCCCTCCTGCCAGCAGCAGCGTGTGATCTGCTGCCGCATTGTTGGCGAGATACGCGCCGATTTCGCCCAGGTGGACGCTCTGCGCTTCGCCAAACATAAGCGCGATACCATAGACAAAAAAGCCAGCGGCAAATGCTCCGAGCAACAGGTACTTCATACCCGCTTCTTCCGATGAGAGACGGGGGTAGGCAAAGGCGGTCAGCACGTAGAGCGTTATCGAGAGTAGCTCCAACCCCAGGAAGAGCATGATCAGGTTATTCCCCTGCGCCAGCAGGATCATCCCTCCCACGGCAAACAGGATGAGCGGGTAGTATTCGCCCCGCTCAATGTTGTGGCGTGGCAGGTAGTCGAGCGAGAGGACAATGCTGATACCCCCCACGAGCAGGAATATCAGCGTGAGCACCAGCGCGAAGTGGTCAAGCACCATCATCCCGCCAAAGGGAGCATCCGTCCCCATTGCCGCGGCTGGTTGTTCCTGCGCCCCCACCGCGAGGGCCCCCACCGCCGCGGCCACCAATCCGGCAATCGCAAGGTAGCCCGTCATTCGCTTTCTGCCGGTGGGAATGAAGAAAAGATCCACCAGCAACAGGGCCGTGGCCCAGGCAAAGAGAATGGTTATCGTCAAAACAAGCGTCAGGTCAATGACCGGAAGTTGTATCTGTTCCATCTGAATATCCCTCTACAGTTCGCTTTCGTTCGCTCTACTGCCCGGCCACATGCGCCGACAGGTTTTGTACCAGATCAACCACGCTGCTCTGCAAATCGGAGAATACCAGGTTTGGATAGATGCCGATGATGACAATGGGCACCAGCAGCACAACCAGCGACACAAGTTCTACGCGGTTGAGGTCGGGCAGATGAGCGTTTTCGATGTTGTCCAGCTCTCCCATAAAGGCGCGGCCAAACATGCGCAGCAAATAGACCGCCGCCAGCACAACCCCGATGACGGCAAACGCCAGGAAGGGCCAGCCGAGGTCAGGGGAGAGAAAGGCCCCCTGCATAATGGTGTATTCCCCGATGAACCCGTTGAGGCCGGGCAACCCCGCCGACGAAAGCACCATCACCAGCGTCAGCCCGCCATAGATGGGCATAGCGGTCCACAGCCCGCCAAAGTCCGACAGTTCGCGGGTGTGGCGACGTTCATAGATAATCCCCACGATAAAGAAGAGGGCCCCCGTACTCAGTCCATGGTTGATCATCTGCAAGACGGCCCCGCCGATCCCCTCGCTATTGAGCGCAAAAATGCCAAGCACAATGAAACCCATATGACTGACGGACGAATAGGCCACCAGCTTTTTCATATCGCTCTGGGCAAACGCAACCGCCGCCCCGTAGAGGATGCCGATAATGGCGATGACCGCGATGGCCGGCGCGGCCCAGCGCGACACCTCTGGAAAGAGTATCAGGTTGAAGCGGATAAGCCCGTAGGTACCCATTTTGAGCAGCACACCCGCAAGGATGACCGAGCCGGCCGTGGGGGCCTGGACGTGGGCATCAGGCAGCCACGTATGGAAGGGCCAGAGCGGCACTTTGATAGCGAACGCCAGAAAGAAGGCCCCGAACATCAGCCGTGCCGCGCCCGTCTCAAGCGAAAACGCCCCCCGCCGCAAATCGGCCACAATCTGCATTAGATCAAACGTCCCGCCATACCCCGGCGTGACCGTCGCCATTGCGTTTCGGTGCAATATCGAGAGCGCAATAATCGCCAGCAACATGAGGACGGAGCCGGCAAAGGTGTAGAGAAAAAATTTGACTGCGGCATAGATGCGGTTTCCGCTGCCCCATATCCCGATCATAAAGGCCATTGGCACCAGCGAAAACTCCCAGAATACGTAGAACAGGAAGGTATCCTGGGCCACGAACACGCCAAGCATTGCTGTTTCCAGCAGCAGCATGAGGATTTGAAATGCCCGCACCTGGCTTTTGATCGATCCCCATGTTGAGAGCAATGCAATCGGCGTGAGGAAGGTTGTCAGCAGCACCATCCACAGGCTGATTGCGTCTACCCCCACGAGGTAGGAAATGCCAAGCGACGGTATCCAGTCGAAGCGGTCTACAAGCTGGACATCCGGATATGCCCTGTTGAACGAGAGCGCGAGCATAAACGACAATACGAACGTGGCGACCGACACGCCAAGCGCAACCTGGCGATGCAGATGCTCCTGGCTGCGCGGCAAAAAGAGCAGGATTGCGGCCCCGATGACGGGCAGCCAGAGCGTAAGCGAGAGAAGAGGAAAACTTGATTCCATCGCTGCCTATCTTCCTATATCAAAAAGTATCCAACCAGCACGATAACCCCGACAAGAAAGACCAGCGCATAGTTTCGCACATAGCCGCTCTGGAATGGGCGCAGCCGCGACGACACCTGCATAACAAAGCGTCCGATGCCATTGACCGTTGCATCTATGCCCTGCTGGTCAAAGACCTTTGCCAGAAATGCGGAGAGCCGCCGGTAGCCTGGCACAACGGTATGTTTTTCGTAGGCCCTATCGAAGAACCACGCATGCTCCAGCATGTCCCACAGGTCGCCCGTGTAGCGATAGAGCGGGTCGCTGGTGCCCGTCTCAACCTTCACCTCATTCCTGATGTAATACCGCCAACCGACGTAGGCGGAGCCAATGGCAAGCAGCGTGGTGATAATCGCCAGAGCTATATTAAACTCGGCGTGGTGTTCGGCGTGGAACACGGGTTCGAGCCAGTGGGACAGCCAGTGGGAGCCGGGCAGGTTCATTGCCCCGGCCAGCACCGCCCCCACTGCCAGAATGATGAGCGGAACGGTCATCATGCGCCCGCTCTCGTGCGCGTGGTAGGTGTGGTCGCGCTGATTGCCAAAAAAGACCATTGCAATCTGGCGGCCCATATAGAACGCGGTCGCCAGCGACGCTATCAGCAGAATGATAAAGATGAGGGTATGGCCGCCGGAGATGGCCGAAGCAAGTATCTCATCTTTGCTCCAGAACCCCGCCAGTGGGAAGATCCCCGCCAGCGCACCGGCCCCGACAAGGTAGGTCCAGTAGGTGGTGGGCATATGGTGGCGTAGCCCGCCCATTTTCCGCATATCCTGGGTGTCGTGCGTGCCGTGGATGACCGACCCGCTCCCCAGAAAGAGCAACGCTTTGAACACGCCATGGGTGAGCAGGTGGAACATTGCCACAACATAGATCCCCATCCCCGCTGCCGTCACCATGTAGCCAAGTTGCGACACCGTGGAATAGGCCAGCACTTTTTTAATATCGGTCTGGGCAATGGCGGCGGAGGCGGCCAGCAGCGCGGTTATCGCTCCGACCCACATGACCCACCCGTTTGTGGTTGGGGTAAAGAGTACGTGGGTTCGGGCAATGAGGTATACCCCCGCCGTCACCATTGTTGCGGCGTGGATGAGCGCAGAAACGGGCGTGGGGCCGGCCATTGCGTCGGGTAGCCACACAAAGAGCGGAATCTGTGCCGATTTGCCTGTTACCCCGATGAGGAGCAAGAATGAGATGGCCGTTGATATGAGGATGGACTGGCCGGGCAGGTTGAGCATCTGCCCTTCGAGAATGGAGATCTGTCCCAGGAAGCCGCCGCCCCCGCCGTGGGTCCCGCCCTCCGCGCCAAAGAAGTTGAGTGTGCCGAAGCGCGAGAAGATGGCCATCATTGCCAGCAGGATCGCGGCATCGCCAATGCGGTTGACAACAAACGCTTTGACTGCCGCGGGTGTGGCAACGCGCACCCCGAATGAGTTTTCTTTCTTGTCGTACCAGTGGCCAATGAGCAGGAAGGAACAGAGACCAACCCCCTCCCACCCCAGAAAAAGCAGCAAGAGGTTGTTGGCCATCACCAGGCAGAGCATGGAAAAGACAAACAGGTTGAGGTAGGCAAAGTAGCGGACCACTTTTGCATCGCCATGAATGTAGCCGATGGAGTAGAAATGGATGACCGCGCCCACCCCGGTGACAAGCAAGACCATAACCGCCGAAAGCGGATCGAACAGCAACCCGATGGGGACGTTGAAATCGCCAATGGTCATCCATTGCCACAACACCATATCAACGCGCCGCTCTTCGGCGGGCAGGCCGCCCAGTTGCCAGAATGCCAGCAGCGCAACGAGAAACGACCCCACAACCGCGCCCGATGCCACATAGCCGGCGATGCGTTCGCGCTGGTGGACATCGCGCAGTTGCCAGGCAACCAGGGCATTGAAGAGAAACCCTAGCAGCGGCAGCAGTGGGATAACCCAGATAAGATTGAGCATTACCCTCCTCTCCCCTTTATCCTTTCAATTATCCTTTCAATGAACTGATTTCGTCCACGTCGGTTGTCCGTTTGCTGCGGAAGATTGCAACCAGCAGCGCAAGCCCGACCGCCACTTCTGCCGCGGCCACGGCGATAACAAAAAATACGAGCACCTGCCCCCCGACGTTGGCCTGTTCTCGCGCAAAGGCCACCAGGGCCAGGTTTGCCGCGTTGAGCATCAGCTCAACCGACATAAACAGCACAATGGCATTGCGCCGTATCAGCACGCCGAGCGTGCCAACCAGAAACAGGGTTGCGCTCAGGATGAGGTAAAAAGATGTTGGTACCATACCGTTTTTCCTCAGTTTCTCAAACTTCTTCTATCAGGCTCATGGGTTCGTCTCCCTGGACTTCCTCAAATATATCGTCAGCCCCCCAGGAGTCCCCCGGAACATCATCGGCCAACGCTCCTGCCCCATTATCTCCAAACCCCACCTTTTGCCGAATAATCGGCGCAAGCGATGGCTTGATCTCAATGCCAATGCTGTTGCGTCCGAGCCGCCGCGCAACTTGCATTGTCGTGCCGCTCCCCGCGAAGGGGTCTATCACTGTCTCCCCCTTGTAGGAAAACAGCTTGATGGCCCGATAGGGCAACTCCGGGGGAAAGGCCGCAATGTCCTTCTCAAGTTGCGAGTTTGGCAGCACATTGGTCATATCCCACAGCGTGAGA
This sequence comes from Chloroflexaceae bacterium, assembly GCA_034436975.1. Classification (GTDB taxonomy): domain Bacteria; phylum Chloroflexota; class Chloroflexia; order Chloroflexales; family Chloroflexaceae; genus JAAUSY01. Next base: position 9,680 of record DAOTUE010000091.1, on the reverse strand, counting down.
AACCATTTGTTGTGCTGAAACTCCCCGATGTCAATTTTCGATGCTTCCCGCACCTCTTGCGAAATAGATTTATATTGAAACTTGCCTTTTTGAAAAATCAAGATACTCTCAAGCAGGTTATCCGGATAAAAATACATTGGGTAGGGGTTTTGTAGCATCACCCCGCTGCGGCGACTGATGCGGATATACCCTTCCGGCTTCTTCCAGATAACGCGGTCGCGGTAGCGAAACCCGGCCTCTCGGAAAATGTGCGTTGCATCGGCGACAATCGGGAACTTCTCCCCCTTCACTAGCATATCGTCAATGTTGAGCACAACTACGCGCCCATCGTGCAGCACACGGTGGGACTCCTGCGCGACTTGGCGCAGCAGGTGGAGATAGTGCTCATAGTTTTTGAAAAGTTCCTGGTAATCGAATGGTGCATTAAAATAGGGCGGCGATGTCACCAGAAGATGCACCGAAGCATCGGGAACCTTCCACCTCGCCCCACTACTTCCCACGATCAGTCTGTGGTGTGTCGCCACCCGCCTACTGCCCCTCTCCCGGCGATTCGGCCTGTTGCTGCTGCTGTTGCGCTTTCTGTCCTCGCAACACCACTACCCCTACAATCGCCACGAGCAGGATAAGCCCCGTCACCTCAAACGGCAGGAGGTAATCGGTGAAGAGCACCCGCCCGATTTCCACGGGGTCGCCAAAGGTTTCGGCGTTGGGTTGCGCGGCGGTCTCCTTGAGTGATGCGCCGGTCTCCCCCCGCACGCTCACGATAACTGTTTCTAGCAACAGGATACCCCCCAGGATGGCGGCAAGGGGCCGCTGCCAGGCAATGCGATCTTGCTCATCCTCGGCCCGTTCTGCGCCAAGCAGCATCACCACAAACAGGAAGAGCACCATAATTGCCCCGGCATAAATGGAAAGCTGGATGGCAAAAAGAAACGGTGCTCGAAGCAACAGGAAGAGCACAGCAATCGCCCCAAAATTGAGCAGGAGAAACAGCGCGCTATGAACGGCGTTGCGGCTTGCCAGCATCGCAATCGCCCCGGCCAGGGCAATCGCAGCGGTAATGAAAAAGAGTATATATTCCAACGGTGCTCCCTCTCTTCTCTTCCTTTTCCTTCACAAATCAATCTGGGCCGGCGGACTGGGGGTCTGGCGCATCTCCTCCAGAACCGGAGGAATTTCCCCGTGCCCCTTGTCACGCGGAACAATCAACATCTCTTTTGTATAGATAGAGTCCCGGCGGCTGTAGAACGACAGCTCATATTGATGTTCAAGCACAATGGCGTTGGTGGGGCAGGCATCCTCGCAGTAGCCGCAAAAAATACACCGCAGCATGTTGATCTCGTAGGTAGCGGCGTAGCGTTCGCCGGGCGACACCGGGTTGGCCGGGTCGTTCGCGGCGGGCACCACCAGAATTGCATCGGCGGGGCAGGCCACGGCGCAGAGCGAACAGCCGATGCAGCGTTCCATCCCATTGGCAAACCGTTTCAGTTCGTGGCGACCATGAAACCGCTCGCGGACGGGACGCTTGACCTCCGGGTATTGCACCGTGACCGGCTGCCGAAACAGATACCGCCCCGTCGTTTTCAATCCGTTTAACAATTCACGTATCATAATTGCTCCACATCGCTCCAGATGCGTTTCCTCATCCCGGTGGTGAGTGATGATACCAGAACCGGGCAGACAGTTTCACCACAAAGGAACGGAGTACACAAAGCAATCCCCTTTCACAAAGCCTTCGTGCCCTTTGTGTCTTTGTGGTTTTTCCAAGTGTTCAAGCGAACATGGTATGAGGGAGGGGCCCCGCGGGTCAGGCTAAGGGAAGCGGGGCCGGCCCCCTATTTGACAAATCGTATGGTAAGCGGATAGCGATAGTATCCCCCTTCATACGATTTAACCGACGCAATAATTACCATAACAAACCAGAAAATAGACAACCCGACCAGAACAGGAATGCCAATAAGGACCAGGCTCAAAATAACCGAAATAATCATGTAAATCGTGAGGCTAATCTGGAAGTTCATTGATTCTTTGCCCTGGTCATCTACCAGGTGATACTGGTCTCGCTTGAAAAACCAGATAACGAGCGGGGCGATAATGTTCCCGAAGGTCGGGATGATAAAAACGGCAAAGGAGCTAAGATGGCAAAGCATTGCCCACATCCGCTCTTCCTTGTTGGACGACGCTTCGGGGTCAGGATAGCTGCCCGGCGGCAGGTGTTGTCCATAGGGTTGTGGTGTTTGCGGGGAATATCCCCCCTGGCCCATCCACGGGTCACGCTCCCCCTGCGATGTCCCCGGCTTGCTCTCCTGGTCCTCATACGGATTTTTCACTGGCTCCATGATCGTTCTCCCTTTCTTCTAATCTGGTTTTCCAATCAACGTTCTCGCCAACCGTCTTGCCAACCGTCTTGCCAACAACCGAAAGCCTGGCAAATGTCCACTTTTTGGGGCAAATCCTGGGAGCGCAAGCGTCTCGCTTGCCCCGATACGGGTACGTTCCCCCCTCCCTGATCCCTCCCACCCACCGGGGAGGACATGTGGGGGGACTGAACGATTATACCGAAAGCGCACTCTATTCGAGCGTGGCGGGTGGTTGCGCCGGGCGGCTCCGCCGCAACGCAAACCACAACACCCCCAACCCCGCAACAAGCATCACCAACCCCTGCACAAGTGGGCGGGCATTGGAAACCAACCCCATGACAATAGCTGTAATGATAACATTGGCCAGGGCCAGTGGCAACAACCACTTCCAGCCCAGGCTCATCAGCGTGTCGTAGCGCACCCGCGGCCAGGAGGCCCGTAGCCAGACCAGCATAAACAGCAATACCCCGACTTTGATGACAAAGACAAGCAGGGATGCGAGACCAACGACCGCCGCCCCCACGCCGGCCCCCGCCGCATCTGTCACCATTGCGCCAAGCGATTCCAGTCCGGGGAACCGCCAGCCACCAAGATAGAGCAGCACGCCGATGGCACTGAGCGCGATCATCTTGGTGTATTCTGCCATAAAGAACAGGGCAAACTTCATCGAGCTATATTCGGTGTTGTAGCCACAGGTTAGCTCCTGTTCAGCTTCCACCAGGTCGAAGGGAGTCCGCACAAGTTCGGCGGTTGCCGCAACGAGAAATACCAGGAAACCGAGGAACTGTGGCAAGACGGCCCATACTTCCGTCTGGCTCCAGACAATTTCGCTTGTGGTGAAGGTTCCAGCAGTCATCACTGCACCGAGAATGGCCGTGCCGAGCGCGAGTTCGTAGGAAATAAGTTGCGCGGCCGAGCGGATGCCGCCAAGCAGTGCGTATTTGCTGTTGCTGGCCCACCCCGCCAGCGTAATCCCGTAGATACCGATAGAGGTTATTGCTATCAGGTAGAGCACGCCGATATTGACATCGGCAATCTGGAGCACATTGCGAAAGTTCTCTGGCCGTGCTGCTGGCTCAACGAAACACGCGCTATAGTCGCCGGCAATGTTCCAGCACCCGAAGGGAATAACGGCCCAGATGATGAGGGCGGGAATGACGGCCATGGCGGGGGCCAGCAGGTAGACCCATTTATCCACTGCCGCCGGGATGACATCTTCCTTGAAAAAGAGTTTGACGGCATCGGCGAGGGGCTGAAACAACCCGAAGGGCCCGGCGCGGTTTGGTCCCACGCGGTTCTGGAAGCGGGCCAGCATCCGTCGCTCAAAGAGCGTCAGGTAGGCAAACCCCGTCGAAACAACCAGCACAATAGCCAGCACCTGAATGATAAGCGTCAGAAGAAACATCTAAAATTCTCCGTCCCTGTACTTCTTCACGTTACCTGTTGCCTGTCCTGTCTGTTCTGCCTGTCCTACGGTTTGCTGAGCGCAACGCGGGTGCGCGGCCCGGTCTGGATGCTCGCAAGCAATGCACCGGGTAAATAGGATGGAATAAGCACGCTCTTCCGCGGGATGTTGTCAGCAACACGAGCTGTCAGGTCAAGCGACCCGGTCGCCGAAGCTACCCGCACGGTTTCGCCCGATATTATGCCCAATTCCTGCGCGTCGGCAGTGTTGATGCCAACATATGGCTCTGGAATGTGTGCGTGCAGGAGTGAGCCGCTTAGCATCGGGTCATCATCGTAGAGCAATCGCTGTGGTTGCAGCAAGAATGGGTACCGCTGGTCCGAGGGCAGGGTTTCCGTGCCCCGCGGTGTGAGCGAGAGGGGCGCGTCGGGCCGCTCTGTGGGAGCAGGATACTGGATACCCACGCCTTCTGTGTTTTCGTAGCTGGTCCCATCGAAGTAGAGCGATTCGGTGGGTTGCCGCCCCCAAGTACCGCTCTGGCCAGTGCGGGCCAGGCTGGCGTGGGTGATGCCCTGGTAGCCAGGCACGTTTTTTGCAATATCAAGGGCAACATCGCTTGCGGTCAGATAGCCCCAGGAGTCCTGATAGCTCCCTGCCGGCCGCGCCGATCCCTTCGTGCCTTTCTTTCTGCGCGATTGTGTTTCTCTCTCTTGCGCCGACTGCTTCCGTTGTTGTTCTGCTCCCCCCACGCCCATTTCGATGAGGGCAAGAGCAATATCCTGAACAATGGCCCAGTCGGGGCGGCTTTCCCCTACAACCTGCCGCGCTTGCCGTGCTCGCTGCACCCGCCGCTCGGCGTTCGTATAGGTGCCGTCGCGTTCGGCAAAAGCCGCCGTGGGCAGCACGACGTGGGCCAGTCGCGCCGTGGGGGTGAGGAACATATCTTGTACAACCAGCATATCAAGCCGTTCGAGGGCGGTTTGTGTGGCGGGATAGCGTCCCACGGGGTCAACGCCGGCCAGGTATAGCCCGTGGAGCCGTCCCTCTACCGCTGCGTTCCACATTTCGCGGGCCGAGAGTCCCCGTTCGCGCCGTTCCCCACTGGTTTTCCCTGGTTGTTGCGGGACCAGCGGTGCGTAGCCAGGCCCGCGCTCCGCGCATACGCCCATATCCAGCACTCCGCGGGAATTGCCCCGCGGGAGCAGCGGAATCAAGCCATTGTTTGCCCGCCCCACCTTGCCACTCAGCATTGCCAGGCTGCCGAGATCCTGCGTGAGCATGGGCCCGAGGGCCAGCGCATCGCTTCCATAGACAATGATACCGTTCCGGGCTTGCAACAGGCTCCGGGCTGCGGCCCGTATACGGTCCTCTTCTATACCGGTTGCCCTGGCAATCGTTCCGAGGGAGATATTGAGCACGGCCCGCAGGTCGGCCAGGCCCGTGGTGCGCTGCGTGAGGTGTTGCGGTCCGGCCTCTTCCAGGACAATACGCAGCAAACCGCGGACAAGCTGACTTTCAGTGCCGGGGGCATAGCGTAGCCGCATAGTCGCGGAGCGGTCCAGTTTGGTCGGGCGCACATTGGCAACAATCAACTCCCCACCACGGCGGGCAATTTCTCGTAAACGCAGCATATAGAGCGGGGCTTCTTCTTCGGGGTCGGCCCCCAGAACAAGCACCGTTGTCCCCGCTCCCAGGCTCATCAGGTTCGTACCGCTTCCTACACCACAGGTTACACCCACGGTATCATCGTGCGGTTCGCCGTGGCTACCCACGCGGTGATCCAGGTTGTTGCTGCCTAGCACCTCGCGGAACAGTCGTTGAAAGAGGTAGGCATCCTCGTTTGAGAGATGCTCGCCCGCAAGCCCCGCCAGCACGTCGCCGCCGTAGGTGCGGTGGAGTGAAGCAAACCGCTCGCTTATTGCCTGGATGGCCTGCTCCCACGAGACCTCTTCAAAATCATTGCCGCGGCGGATGAGCGGCTTTGTCAGACGTTCGTCACTCTCGAAAAACCGCTGGCCAAAGCGGCCCTTATCGCAGATCCACAGGTCGTTGACTGCGCTATTTTCGCGGGGCATCACCCGCATCACCGTATCGTGGCGCATATCCAGCGTGATATTGCACCCCACGGAGCAATGGAGACAGAGCGAGGGGACCGGGCGCACCTCCCACACCCGCGCACGGAAGCGGAAGTCTGCCGTTGTCAGGGCCCCGACCGGGCAAATGTCCGTGGTGTTGCCGCTGTATTTGCTGTCAAACGGTGGGTCGCTCTTGCTGATGATGCACCAGGCCCGCCCGCGGTTGTCGAACCCTAGCACCGGGTCATCGGCGAGTTCATCTTGAAACCGCACACACCGCCCACAGAGGATGCACCGCTCACGGTCAAGCAGAATGAGGTCGCCGAGCGGAACGGGTTTTTGCTGATGCTGTTTGTTGTGATAATCAAAACGGCTCTCAGATGGTCCCCATTCCATTGTGAGATCTTGCAGGGGACACTCGCCCCCCTTGTCGCACACGGGGCAATCGAGCGGGTGCGAGGTGAGGAGAAATTCGAGAATGCCGCGCTGTGCAAACTTGACTTCTTTTGAATTGGTGATAACCACCATACCTTTGCTGACGAGCGTGGTGCAGGCGGTTTGCAACTTGGGCAGCATCCCGATAACCGGTTTGCCCTCTTCGTCGAGCACCGGCTGCCCGCTCGCACGGTCTATGCGTGGCATCCCCACCACCACAAGACACATCCGGCACATCCCCACGGGCTGCATGCGCGGGTGGTAGCAAAAGACGGGGATATTGATCCCTACCGACCGTGCAGCATCGGCAACATTTGTCCCCTCCGGGACAGTAACTTCTCTTCCGTCTATCGTTAGCGTAATTTCATCAGGCATAGGGCTATCTCTTCACACCTCACAACATGATTTCTTCAATACCCCCGGACCATCGCCTCAAACTCGTGCGGAAACAGATCAAGCGCACTCTTGATGGGCATAACCGCGCTCTCCCCAAGCAGGCAAAAACAGTTTCCGGCCATCTGTGTATAAATCGCCTGCAATGTTTGTATATCATCCGAGTGTGCGTGCCCATCCTCTATCATATGGTGTAGCTTCTTTACCAGCCAGTCGGTTCCCTCGCGGCAGGGGGTACACTTTCCGCAGCTTTCGTGTTTGAAAAACTCATCCATTTTGTAGGCCGCGTGGGGGGCACTGACGGTGTCATCAAAGACCATGATTCCGCCGGAGCCAAGCATGCTCCCCGCCGCCGCCAGCGATTCGTAATCAAGGGAAACGTCGAGATGCTCTCCCGTGAGCCAGGGAGCCGAGGCTCCGCCAGGGACAATAATTTTCACCGGGCGGTTCCTGCGTATTCCCCGGCCATATTCCTCACCGTAGATAAGTTCGCGCATGGGCACGCCGAAGGGGAGTTCGTAGTTACCCGGACGCTTGACATGCCCGCAGAGCGAAAACACTTTGGTACCCGCGCTTTTCTCGGTGCCAAAGCTGCGATACCATTCGGCCCCACGCATGGCGATAGGGGCAACATTGACCAGCGTCTCCACATTATTGATAATGGTTGGTTTGCCATAGAGACCCGACACGGCGGGGAAGGGGGGGCGAAGGCGCGGTTGCCCGATTTTGCCCTCCAGCGATTCCATCAGGGCGGTTTCTTCTCCGCAGATGTAGGCCCCAGCCCCGCGGTGGACGAACATATCAATATCTACACCCGTGCCAAGAATGTTTTTGCCCAGAAAGCCGGCCGCGTAGGCCTGGGCGATGGCCCGTTCGAGGGTGCGGGCCGCCGTGGCAAATTCGCCACGCATGTAGATATAGGCGCGGGTACTCTCCGTGGCATAGGCCGAAACCGCAATCCCTTCAATAAGCTGGTGCGGGTTGCGATCTATAATCTCGTGGTTATTAAATGTCGCGGGTTCGCTCTCGTCGCAGTTGCAGAGCAGATAGCGGGGGTATACGCCTTTTGGCAGGAAGCCCCATTTGACACCGGTGGGGAAGCCGGCCCCGCCCCGCCCGCGCAGGCCCGACTCGCGCACCACCTGCACTACCTCGGAGGGAGTGCGCTCCTTCAGCACCATACGAAGGGATTCGTAGCCGCCATGCTTGAGATATACCGCAAAGTCGGCAATATCGGGTATATCCCGATGGCGCATGACAATGTGTTCCGTCAAGAATGTCATCCTCACTTGCTCCTACTCGTTCCTACCTGGCTCCACCTCTCTCGCTTCCTTTCCTCACCTGGCCCGCTCGCTCCTACCATATCCGGTTCAAGTCCATAATCAACCCTGGCAGAACGGGGTCGCCAGCAATGCGCTCCGGCTTCTCAATCCGTTCAACGTCGCGCCCCTGGCGATGGATTTCGATGCATTGCCGTTCAGGGTCTATCAGCCAGCCCAGGATTGCCCCGTTTTCCAGATATTCGTGCATTTTCCCCTGTATCGTTGCCAGATTATCGGCCAGATTATCGGATGGTGAGCGCAGCTCAATAACGAAGTCCGGGCAGATGGGCGGGAAGCGGTTTTTTTGCTCCGGGGTGAGGCTCTCCCACCGTTCGCGGGCCACCCAGGCCACGTCGGGCGAGCGTTCTGCACCGTTCGGGAGCTTGAAGCCCGTTGACGAATCGAACACCTCCCCCAGTCGGGTCTGTTCATTCCAGAGCCACACCTGGCCTGTCAGGATGCTGTTTCGCCGCCCGGTCTCCCCCCCCGCTGGTGTCATAATCAGGAGTTCTCCTTTGCTGGTGCGCTCCAGATGCAACTCACGGTTGGCTGCACAGAGATGAAAGAACTGTTCATCGGTTATGGGGAGTGGGCGGACATCCAGCCGGATCATGGGTTCCTCACAGTGCACTGCATACCACTCGTCACTCGTCACTCGTCACCGCCATCAACCGCTGCTGCGCCAGCTCACAGTAGCTCCCGTCAATCTCAATGCCAATACCCACCCGCCCGGTGTGATGTGCCGCAATGAGCGTGCTCCCGCTCCCCAGGAAAGGGTCGAGCACGGTATCGCCCACAAAGCTAAACAGCTTGATGCACCGCCGCGGTAGCTCGACAGGGAAGGGGGCCGGGTGGCCAATGCGCTTTTTGCTCTCGCCAGAGAAGGTCCACACGCCGTTGGTCCATTCGAGAAACTCATCTCGCGTTATATCCGATATTCTGCCGTTGCTGCTGGTTTTTTTCCACTGCTTTTTGCAAAAGACAACAATGAGTTCAACCGGTGCGATGACATAGGGGGCCGACGCACTCATCCACGATCCCCACGCCGTGCGGCGCGAGATATTGTTTTCCAGCCAGATAATCGTTGTATGGTAGCGATAACCAATTGCTTTGGCAATGGTTGTCATGTCAGCTCCGACGCTTTGCTGGCCGCCCTTGTTCTTGTCCAGCGGGATATTGAGGCAGAGCCGCCCATCGTCCTTGAGCAATGCATAGCACCGCGCCAGCCAGTCGCGGCTAAAGTCAAGGTATTCCGCGTAGGACATTTCGTCATCGTGTGTGCGGTAGGGGATGTCCACATTGTAGGGGGGAGAGGTGACAATCAAATCTATTGTCTCCTCTGCCACATCCTCTGTTGTGAGCACATCTGCATTGATAATTGTCTGATAATTGTTAGCGTCTCTCGTCCTAAAAATCTGGGTGCTTCCACTTGTCTTTGTGTCTTTAGCCACCGGCTTTCTCATACCTGGACGCTGCTATTGTACCACAACTCATAGCTTTTTCCTATCAGAAAGATAACGTATTGTCAACAACCACCTGCTGAAGCAGGTGGCTTGCCCTGGCCCGAAGGCAGGGCTTCAGGGGAGGTTGACAGCTCCCCACGGCTCCGTAGAACCGTATAGCGATTGCGAATAATGTTCGCTTGTACAGGTGCAAAGCTGTTGGCTCTCCTTGCAGAGAGTGCCTTGTA
>DAOTUE010000090.1:0-5241 GCA_034436975.1 Chloroflexaceae bacterium | reverse complement strand
GTAGTGGAACGCATAGAGCGGCGAGGTTTCCAGGTCACGCGCCAGGGCGACCATATCCGACCAGCGGTAATCATACCCGCCCGCCCCGCTCCGCGCATTACCGTCGAGATGGATCAGGTAGGCGGCGGTGAGGCGTTGCAAGGCAGGGCCCACCTCGTTGAGGTTCAGGCGGGTGGTGCCAGTCAGATAGGACACAAACTGGTGCGGGCTATCGAAAAAAACGGTTTCGGGCAATTCGGTTGCCTCGTTGAACAACGGCAACATCCCCTCGCTTGCCACCACCTTCATATCAAGCAGCAGCGGCAGCACAAGCGCGAGAAAGGCCGGGTGTATCCAGGCTTCGGCATCTTTCGCATCACGGCCCGCGGGGGGAATGCCCAGGAACGAAAAGGTCATCGGCTCACGCTCATCGTAGCGCAACCGAAAGATGCGATCCTCTGCCGGATTGTTGCGTATGGTCGGGTCGAGCAAGAGGTCCTGAATATGCTGAAACGTCTCAAGCGACAGGTTGGCGTGGAGCGACGCATCATCCCGGCCCGGTAGCAGCAGCTTTCGCAGCGTTGTAAAGCTGATACGGCGTAGCTCTGTCTGGAGTTCGCGGAGCATCCCCAGCGTTTCCGTGGTAAAGAAGTAGGACGGATAGAAGAAGAGGTAGCGAAACCGCCTCCCCTCAAACCGCTTCCCGACCGCCGAAGACGTGTTCATCAACACCTGGCGCAACATCAACTCCATCCCGCACACCGCGCACATATGGCGAACGGCCTTGCTCCCGTGGAGGGGTTGTCGGTTGGTGTAGACCTGGGGAGCAAAGAGTATAGCAGATTCTTGCTGCGGCCCCACCTTGTAGTGCGCACTACAGAGCGAGCAAACGGTTGTCCCCCCGCGACTCTTCTGGGCCGTCTGGTAGCGGGTCAGTTCGGCGGTCACGCGGGTTGCCAACCCCTGCACCGACTGAGAGCCAAACGACAGGTGCTCGGTAACATAGCGGCGCAGGTCGTCCCAGCCGGTCGCCCGCTCCGACAGCGCATCGGGCAGATGGGCCGCAACCGCATCGGCAAGCTGAGAGAGCCGCTCTTCCGACTCCGGGTCGCTCAGGCCGGGGGTGCGCTGGCGAAAGACACCCGCCGCGTAGTACCAGGGGTAGGGCGTGCCCCCCCTGGACGGAATAGCATCTACTGTTGACGCAATGTCGCTCAAGCCAAGTTCCCCCAGGATAATACCCTGTGCGTCTTTGCCGGGGGCATGCTCTTTGACAATGTTCACCAGCAACGCGCACAGTTCGGCCAGCCGATCAACGTATATATCCTCGGGCAAATCCAGGTTCGTCCCCGCGGGAGCCATCCCCTCATCGCGCATTTTGGCAAACCGTTTTGGCGCACTGGCCTGCTTTGTGCCCCCTGCTATAATACGCTTCATTGCTGCACGGGCGGCAACCCTGGGCAACTGGTGCGGCGAAAAAAAGAGCCAGTAGTAGTCGGCGTGCTTTAGCCCCTTTCCATCGCGCCCGAAGCCGATCAGTTGTTGTGCAAGCTGTTTCTGGCAAAGGCCCCGTATTTTTGCAACCGCTTTCTCCGCCACCTGCGCCACGTCGGGCGGGGGGGGGGCTTTCTCCTTGCGTTCCAGGTAGACAACGCCGGTCGGGGCGTAGAGCAGCGTTTCGCGCACATCCGGGATGGCGAAGGTCTCCATTGCGGCATTGTTAATCAAGTTGGTCAATACCCCGCGCACGTCGGCCAGGTGGTGGTAGGTCAGGCGGGCCATGCCATTGCTCAACGTTTCCAGCAGATCGCCAATGGATGAATCCGTTGCCGTCGCAACCGGCGTGCGCCCTATGTAGGCCAGCAGGTCGGCCAGCGTGCAGAGTTTCGTTGCCAGTTCGCGCTTGCGCCCGCCGGCCCGAAGGCCCGACAGGGCCGCCAGATTGCGGAGCGTTCCGTATAGTCGCTGCGTGTTGCAGGCAATGAAGATGAGATCGTGGAGTACCGCATCAACCTCGCCAATCGGATCAAGAAACTGGTCCAATCCCAACCCCTGGCAACAACTGCGAAACGTATTTTCCACAAATGGCAGGTTTTGCGCGACACTTATGGTGTGGTCAAGTCCCACTGCTTCCAGTTTCTCTTTCACGTCCGGGAGTTTAATCCAGTCGTGCAACGTATAGCCCGCGCAGAAGAGACGGTATGTCTCCTCATCCCAGTCATCCTCAAACGAGGGCACCCCCCAGCGGCGCAGGGTGCGGGCCACCTGCGCGGCGGGGAACAACCCGTTGACCAGGTGGGCCCGCAAACTCTGATCGTCGCTGTATCGCTCAGTGGAAGTGCGGCCCTCTTCTCGCTTCTGCCTGGCAAAATCGCCCCCTTTGGCGGTGTGGTGGGCCAGCGTGTCGGACAGGCGGGGCACAACGTGCTCTGTGTAATCGCGGAGCACCCCTTCGTTATCATCAGTGTGGCCTTTCGCCAGCGTGCGCTTGAGCAACACACTGAAGAGCGGTTCCGGGTTGAGCTGGACCTCATCAGCCTCCCTTGTCGGCGTATCGCCAAACGCATCCGGTGTTCCCTCTGGTTCCTCGTCCTCATCAGGCTCCTGTTCATCCGGTGGGAAGGGCATCTGCTCTGGTTCCTGTTCGAGAAGTGATGCTTGCCCGGATGGTGACGGTGATCGTGAACGTGTTCTCGCCATCGGTTCTTTCTCCTTTCTTTCCTGTATAATCAACGGTATTCAGTATCACAAGATAATCGAGGCAACCTCGATATGTTTCCAGGGGTTGCAACGGCGCAACGCCGTATCAAGTATCAATGCCTGCCGCGCAAAGGCAATACACCCCTCCGCACCGTAGACATCGGCGTAGCGGTAGAGCGGAAAAAGCATCGGCAATTGCAGTTTGCGCTGCACTTCGAGCGGGTGTGCGCCCGGTATCAGCAGTCCAACAATTTTGCGGCGGGCCAGGTTGCCATTCAAGTTGTTGAGGTAGGGAATGCCAGGGGCTTCTACCTTGATGCCGCTCATCACCTGGACCTGATGATGCATTTCGCTCCCCCAATCGGAAATATCGGGCGGCAATTTTACTACCACATCGTTCCGTTCGTTGCGGTAGTGGCGCAATCGAAAGTAGGCGACCGGCTTTGCCCGGCGAATTGATGGATATGAGGATGCGTCGGTTCCCACCGTGGCAAAAAATTCTTTTTCACCATCCTCCAGCATGTCCAGTTCGGCGTTAGCAAGCAACCAGAAGAGGTCATAGGTCTTTGCATCCAATTTATCCTTTTTGTCCGGCGATGTATCGGATTTGTCCGGCGATGTATCGGACGATGTATCGGACAATTCACGGGGCACCAGCACCGCGCCGACAAGCGGCGAGCCGCCCCGAAACGACCGTGCCTCATCCAGAACCAGTTCTTTTCCCTCTCCACGCAACCGTTTGACCATCCCCCAGGCCTTGCTCAGTTTGATGTCAAACGTTTTCTCGTATCGCTCTTTGAGTGGTTCCCACAAACCTGCATAGGCATCGTGTATGAGCGGTTTTCCCAGCACTGACAGGACATAGGCTGGCTGGTACCGTCCCCAACGTTTGACATACAGCGGAAATGTTGTCGGCTCCGGGTAGGCAGTGTGGAGTGCGTCCTGGAGGTTCTGGCGCGGGATGGTCTCGCCGTCGGTCAGCAGCGCGGGATCGCTCTTATATCCTTTGAAAAGGCGTTCGGCGACAAATTCGGGCACCAGCGCATAGGCAGAGAACGCATCAAACTGGTGGGTTGTCCCGTCGCGGGTGTAGCTACTGTGCCGCCCCAGCCGTCCCAGCCGCTGAAGGAATGTCCCCGTGTTGCTGGCCTCAAACACCAGAAAATTGATTTGAAAATCTACCCCGACATCCACGGTTGAGGTAGCAACCAGGAGATCAGCATCATAGGAAATCCGGCGCGTCTCGCGGTCGGTCAACCCCGTATTGGAGAGCACGGTTATCCCCTCCTGTGCAAGACGTGGCTTGAGCCAGGCAACTATCCGATGGGCGGCTGCCACCGAATTGACAATGATGGCTCCCTTTGCGCCGGGGCGGTGCTGGCGAAAGAAGGGCAACAGCACATCATCCAGATGGGCTTGCACCCACGCCTCGGCCCGCAGCGTGTCGAAGTGGAGATCGCAACCGTGGAGGATGCGCCGCCACTCCACGCCCGTCTGCTCTCCATGATAATAGGTTGACCCGGTTTCAACCAGATGATGGCGGAGTCCGGCTTTGCTGAGTATAGTGAGCAACTCGCCCCCCGGCGTGGCCGAGAGAAACAGCGTCTTCAGCCGCCCCGGTGCCTGCTCGTGCAAAAACAGCAGGGCTGTCATCACCGACACCACCTGGGGCAGGTCGAAGATGTGAAATTCATCGAACGTCAGTTGCCGAAACATCGAGCCGACACGCCCGGCCAGCCAGTCCGGGGCGCGTCCGGGCTGCTGATAGAAAAACTGCATGATGATGTGGAATATATCCGGGTTGGAGAGCACCAGTTTGCTATGCATAAAAATTTGATCTATCGCACCACCCCGACCAGTATGCTCCAGTTCTTCGGTTTTTTGATCCAGCATTATACTATTCAACATTTTGACCCATCGCTCCGGGCGATTCCAGATGCTGAGGGTACGGGTTGCGCTTCCCTCCTGGTCGCGTATCAGTTCGTTGGTGGGGTAGAGGGCCAGCGTCTCGTGTTTGTCCACCAGCAACGGGAGCTGGCCCGCCAGGCTCTTCCCATCGCCAGTCATCGCGGTGTTGATGACAACGTCCACATCGGGATTATTGACGAGGGCGTTATACGTTTCAAGCTGGTGCTGCGAGAGCTGCCACCCCTGCGGGAGCAGGTTTGCTATGGCTGGCGGGACCGCGGCGGGGTCGGCCAGTTTTGAGAACACGGGCAACAACGGAGCGTGCATAGTTTCCTCCTCCTTATCTCACAATTCAAATGGTTGCACTATGATCTATGATACCAGGCAAGTGGGACCCGGTGAGTCCAGTTAGCAGATTCTGGGGGCCAATATGTATACCGTTCAGATATGACTCAACGCTCCCCCTGTGGCCGTTTGGAAAAAGTAGTAGGTGTGCAACTCAGGTATGATATGGCTCCTGAAATTTACATTATTCCCATATATGGAGCGAGCCTTTCCCATAATATGCTCAATATGGTTGACAACAGTCTTATGACTGATGCCAAGACGATGGGCTATCTCAGCATTTGAGAATCCCTGTGCCGCCAACTTGGC
>DAOTUE010000089.1:0-5070 GCA_034436975.1 Chloroflexaceae bacterium | reverse complement strand
GCACACTCCTTGTTTTGAGCAAAGAAGAGCTTCTCGCTCGATTGCAAGACAGAAAGGAAACCCCCGATGGCTTCTAGTCAATCGTCCTCCCCCTTCGGTGGGGGAGGCAAAGGGTCGGCAAAGAGCGTTCAGCTGCAGTTGGAGGACACTCGCCTCCCCGCTCACCCATACACCACGCCGACCCTGCTACGCCTGCTCTTTATCGTGCTGAACCTCATCTATGCGTTTCGAGGACACATCCTACCCTGGGCCGCTCAGTATCGCCCTGGGGCCCCTCCCCAGGTTCCAGAACCAGAGGGCGTGTGGGGATTCCTGGACACCATTATCGCCATACCAGCTCAGGGGTTGTTCTTTCTGTTGTCCCCGCCTGTCCTGGGCTACTTCGAGTGGGCATTGCTTGCTGTCTGGCTCTTGCTCCTGCTCGAACTCTGTTTTGCTGCACTACTAACGGCAGGCCTGGCCCCGCCTCGCCGTGCTTCGCTCCAGCACTTCCGCATTCGTGCGCCTGGCCCCTTTACCTCAGCTCCTGGCCAGGGAACGAGTGCCCCTGTTGAAGAACTCTTTCGTGGGTTGCATGGCGCAATATCGGGAGCAACCAGCCAGTTCACAACAATTTCTCTGTTACTGACGGGGAGGAAAGATCGCGGAACCCGATTGAGCACAGCGGTCCGCGGCGACGTAACCCGCCAGACCTGGCTGGATATGCTGCGTTCGGCTTTGCGCCGTCAGGAGGATGGGATCATCATTGATAAGACTGCCGACCCGCTTATCCAGGCGGTCCGCGAAGCAGGCAAGAATGCTCCTGCCTGGGTCGCTACGTGCGAACTGGTGCCGCGGCTTGGTCCCCACTACCCATTGCGACTGGGGTCTGAAGATGGCGAAACGCTCCTCTCGCTTCTCACAACGGCGATGGCCCCCAGGACGGGCGTGCATACCGTTGAGTGTCAGGCTATCATCCAACCCCGCGACCCCCGTCAGGAGCGGTTCAAAGCCTGGCGCATCCTCGCGGAACGGCGGCTCAAACGGATGCGGAGCAAGCAACTCTTCCAGATTTCCGCCGACGGGAAGCTGCTGGAAGAGAAGCTCGAAGATCCCTCGCTCTTTGCTGTGACGATCCGTCTGGTTGCCGTGGCAAAGACGCAAACCGCCGCGCAGATTGCGCTTGACCCGATCATCGGGGCGTTCGGGCAGTACACAACCCAGAGCGTGCGGGGCGATGTGCAGCAGTTGAAGCCGAAGCACAAGAAGTTCTTCCCCGTCAAGCCGTCTGAGCTGGAACGCAAGCCGAACATCCTGCTGATGCTCCTTGCCCCGATCCTGCTCCTGGCGGGCCTGGCTGTGGGCGCGGGCGGGCCGCTCCTGCTCCACGATGCCTCGCTTATTTCCACAGGGTTGGCCCTGTTCGGTGCAGGATTGGTGTGGTGGGGCTTCCGTCGCACGCAAGGGAGTGCAAAGCGATCTGCGTTTGCCCGCACCCCCCGACCCGCCCCCCCGATGCGGCTCATCTTCCCCTTTTCCTTCTGGAAACCGCCTGCGGTCTTTTCCTCGAACGAAATGGCGGGGTTGTGGGGGATACCACCGAAGAATCTCCAGAGCGCGGTTGAATGGCTTCCCTGTCGGGTCATTCCTGCTCCGCCTGCCGTAATGAAGCCCGACGAAGCAGAGATGCCCCCGAAATGGATTTATATCGGCAGGGCCTATCGTGCCGACGGGAGCGAGATGCTGGTCGGAACGCAACTGCGCGAGTTTCGGCGGGTGTGCCACATCACCGCGGGGATGGGCGCGGGCAAGAGCCGCCTGGCCGCAAACCTGTGTGTTCAGTTTATCTCGCTGGATACGGGTTTCATTCTCATTGACGGCAAGGGCGACGACGTGGGCGGTCTCACGATGACCGTGCGAAACCTCATACCACGGGAGTATGAAGACCGCGTCGTCATCATTGACCTGCTTGACCCACGCTGGATAATCGGGTTGAACCCGCTCCGAGGCGTGGAGATGAGCAGGGCGGGCGCGATTGACCGCGTGTTAGGACAGGTTCGAGCCATCTTTGAGCGGCTCGACCCCGCCACCTGGAGCAAGGCCCCAGGGATGCAGCAATACCTCGATATGAGCGCGCTGCTCGTGCTCTATGGGCAGGAAAATCCAAACCTGGCGCACGTCTCCCAGGTGCTCGTGGATGAGAACTACCGCAACACCCTCATTCCGAGGTGCAAGAACAACGAGGTGCGACAGTTCTGGGAGATCCGTTTCCCCCAACTGGGCGAAACGCAACGCTCCTCGTTGCACGCGCTGATGCGACGCTTCGATATGCTGCTCGTGCCCGAACTGACGCGCTATATCACAACTTCGCCTGAATCGTTCGACCTGGCACAGGCAATAGAAGAGAAGAAGATCGTCCTGGTGCCCGTGCCGCACATCACGCTCGGTGGTCTGGCTTCCACCATAGCGATGCTCATGTTCCAGCAGGTCATCCGCGCTGCCTTCCAGCGTGCAGGCACCGACCAGAGCCGCGAGGACTACCCGCTCATCATTGACGAGTTGCAGGTGATTGCCGCGCACGGGTCGGCGCAAGATATGGAAATTGCGCTCTCGCAGTTGCGGGCGCAGGGCATACCCTCGTTCTACCTGCACCAGGCCCTGACGCAGATCGGGGAGCTGAAAGACCTGATGATGAGCAACGCCATGAACCGCCTGATCTTGCGAACGCAAGAGCCAGATGCAAGCACCTACGCAAGTGCCTTTCCAGGGAGCGGGCTGTCGGCAGCCGACATCAGCGGGCAGGACCCGATGGAACACCAGTATGCGATCCTCTCCACGAGCGATGGCCCGCAGGGACCGTTCTCGGTGTATCCGCTCAAATGGCCTGCTCCAGTTGAGGCCGACATCAAAGACGGGAAGGAGCGCGGCCCCCTGGCTTCCTGGAGGGACGCACTGCCCGAAGATGCGACGGTATTGGACCGGCTGCTTTCCGACCTGTTGCACGCCGACCTGGAGCCAGAGCAGGAGATGGAAGCCTTCATGTTGCTGTCCCTCGCTTCTGATGAAATATGGACGTGTGCCCTGACGCGCTGGCGGCTCATTCGGAAGGCACAGCGGGCGTACATCCTGCAATACCCAGGGAGCATCCCCGACCGTATTGAGCGGCAGCAGTGGCTCAGTCGGCTCGGCTACTCCGACGGTGCGCTCATCATGTCTGCAGCCTACAAGCGGGCGCGGCCCGAGGTGGCGGTGCCCCCGCCGGAGAAGAAGCGGGGCAAGAGAGGCAGCGAGGGGAGCGAGGATGCGAAGAAGTCCGCTCCTGTGTTTGTCTCTCCTGTGGAAACGGATGAACAGACGGAGCCAGATTTTCGCAGTATGGGTATGTCTCACGATGAGCTGTCCCGGCAACGGGGCGCACGAAGGGACAGGAATGACCGTATGGGAGTGGGATATGAGGAAGACGGATAAATAAGGAGGTGTGGAGTGAGTGGAGTGAGTGGGGAAAAGAAAAAGAGGGATTCGCTTCCACGATTGGCTCTCGTCCCTGATTTGTCCGACAAGACAGTTGAAATTCTTCGCCTGTTAGGACGAATGGAGTATGCACTGACCCCATATATTGCGGGATTACTGTATGAACCCGCAGGCCTTTCTCGATACACCATGTATCGCCATCTGGAAGTCTTGTATGAGCTAGGCTATGCCTGGCGCACGAGAGTAAACCTTGCCCCTCGGACCCGAAACACCACGATCCCAGGAGAGCAGATGATCGCAGCGGAACGGAAAGAGATGACTCCTCTCAGTATTCCCTATGTGTGGGGGCTTACCCCCGAAGGGAAAGCGTATCTCGAACTCCAGGAGATCGAGCCAGACGGGAAAAGCCTGGAAGGTTTGAAAGTGCGGGATCGCCGTGCGCCAAAGGTTCCAAAACAGACGTTGTCCCACGACCTGCAAGCAGCATGGTGGAGTTGTGGGGTTATTCAAGAAGCAATGCGGTGCCCCTTTCTTCATGATGTGTTCGTTCAGGTGGAGTACATCTCGCTCTTACAATCCCAACGATCTGATGGGGGGAGCGGACAACGGATAGATGCGCTGGTCGGACTACGATTTGACCCCGACCGAGACCCTATCACGGGGTGTCATTCGCCAGGACATATCCCCTGGTACGACGGTTTTGCCTCATCACCGCGAATGTGGTGGGAATGGTTCGCCCTGGAGGTAGATCGGGGCACCGAAGCACTCAAGGTGCTGCTTGGAAAAGGAACAGTCTACCGCGATTTAACCCTCAGCAACACCTACCGCCGTCTCCTGGGAGGGGATTTACTACCGGTGTTTCTGGTCCCAACCGCACGGCGGGCAGGACAGATTGCACGGGAATGGAATGCTGCCTGGGTTGATAAAAGAGGAGACCCGCTTCCCTCAGCGAAAGGAGTGATAGCGACCATAAACAGGTCTGAACACCCCGATTACGGACCGTTATGGGGGGAGTATTCGTTGTTGCGCGACGGTAGAAAAAAAGTCCATCTTCTCAAGAACTGGGATCTCGTGCAGTGGAACCAGCTATGTGAGGAGGCCGGGTGATGAGATGCAACAACACCCCGCCACCACACTATGCAACAACACCCCGCACAACGATATGCTATTTCACGCATACAGCACTATGTGCTACAGTATCAAAAACACTGCCACGGCATTCGGAAAACGGATGATTGGAGAGCCTCAAACGATGTCTGGTCTGCCGACAATTCTAGGCAAAAAAGCCCGAATGAAATCGGAAAAATTTTTTTCAGAACCTACTGCAATCGGAATGCCCTCGCGCCCCCGCGTCTGCGTGTCCTCTCCCCCTGCCTCGCCCCCCCAACGAGAGGAGCAAGGTCGGAGCAAGGCAGGAGCAAAGCAGGAGCAAGGATGGCCAACGGCGGAGCAAGGTCGGAGCATCGCAGCACCGCAGCAGGCATGGCAGCAGCGGCAGAGCATGGCAGACACCGCTCCCCGCTCCCCCTCGCTCGTGCAGCAGAACCAGCAGAGCACCGCAGCAGAGCACGGCAGACACCGCCCCCGCTCTCCCTTCTTGCTCGTACCGCAAGAGCAACG
>DAOTUE010000088.1:0-23357 GCA_034436975.1 Chloroflexaceae bacterium | reverse complement strand
TGCAGAGAGTGCCTTGTACAACAGTCTAGCACACTCATTCAGTCGTGACAACCAGGAGAAAGGAGGATGGCGGCAATTCCCCACACCCGCTGAAGCGGGTGGTTCCCTTGCCGCTTTTTCCTATGGATTGGCAGCACCAGAAACAAGCGAGAGAAACCACAATGGGCTTTACAATGTGCCACGGCACGATGTGCCACGGGATGTGCCACGGATCGAAAGCCTGACCGTGAAAAACTACCGCGCCCTGCGAGATGTGGAACTCAAAGAGATTACCCCGCTCACGGTATTTCTTGGAGCCAATGGCAGCGGAAAATCTACCCTCTTTGACGTGTTTGCATTCCTCTCCGAATGTTTTACCGACGGGTTGCGCCGTGCCTGGGACCGGCGCGTGCGGTTCAAAGAGTTGCGTTCTCGTGGGGCAAAGGGTGCTATTGTCTTTGAGATAAAATATCGGGAAACACCGCAATCTCCGCTCATTACCTACCGTCTTGCTATTGATGAGGAGAAGCAAGGGCCTGTTGTTGCTGAAGAATGGCTTCAATGGCGACGAGCGCAACGGGGGAAACCATTCCGTTTCCTGAATTTTCAGTGGGGGGCCGGGCAGGTGGTGAGTGGGGATATGCCCGATGAGGAAGACCAGCGCATTGAGGAACAGCTATCTTCTGCCGAAATGCTGGCCGTCAATACCCTGGGGCAGTTTGCCAGGCATCCAAGAGTGAGCGCGCTCCGCCGATTCATCTCCGGCTGGTATCTTTCATACCTCAACGCGGAAAGCACTCGGACAACCCCCGAAGCCGGCCCCCATGAGCGGCTTTCGCAGACGGGCGATAACTTACCGAACGTTATCCAGTACCTCAATGAACAACACCCGGAGCGGCTTGCTACGATTCTCGGTATTCTCTCCCAACGGGTCCCAAAATTGGAGCACGTCAAGCCGGAGATGCTGGCCGATGGACGCTTGCTGCTTCAGATAAAAGATGCCCCCTTCGAGCAACCCATCCTGGCAAAGTTTGCCTCCGATGGCACGCTCAAAATGCTCTCTTACCTGACCGTTCTCTACGATCCGACCCCGCCCCAACTGGTGGGGATTGAAGAACCAGAAAACCACCTCTACCCAAACCTGCTGCCCAAACTGGCCGAAGAGTGTCGCACGGCATCGGCTCGAACACAGCTTATGGTGACAACCCATTCTCCCTTTTTTGTTAATGGTCTCCAACCTTCCGAGGTCCGTGTGCTCTATCGAGATGCGCAGGGATATACCCAGGTGCGGAGAGCCGCCGATATACCAAGAATACGCGACTTTATGGCAGAGGGAGCCAGACTCGGGCATCTCTGGATGGAAGACTACCTTGATACATATTGAATTTCTGGTGGAAGCGATGAGGATGGTCTATCCGCGTGTGAGCAAAAACCTCGAGCGTCAGTCTCGCTACCGCGACCCTGATGCAATCACCGGGGGAACCTGGGAGGCTTTGCAGCGAGTGCTACAACAAGCAGGATACCATCAAGGGGGGCGGGCAAAAATTCAAGCTGCCCGCGACATTTCGACGTACATGCAGCCGGAGCGTAACCGTTCGCGCAGTTTTCAGACCTTCCGACAGGGAATTATATCTCTTCTGTCCGAATAAGAAAGGCAAAACCTATGCAAACCACATATTCACCACCAGCATACCCCCCGCCACACCTGGCCGACCCCGACAGCCAGTTTGCCCCCGTTGGCGTTGACGGGCTGCGGGTGCATTACAAGATGATGGGGAGCGGTGATCCCCCACTGCTCCTGCTGCACGGCAGCTTCCTCAATCTCTTCTCCTGGCGTGAGGTGATGGAGCCGCTGGCCCGACAGCATCAGGTGGTCGCCTTCGACCGTATCGCCTTCGGGCTGACGGCTCGCCCGCTCATCTCCCACCCGCCGGGCGGACGCGCCGCCAATAACCCCTACGCCCCCGAAGCCCAGGCCGACCTCACCGTTGCGCTGCTGGACACCCTGGGGATAGAAAAAGCCGTGCTGGTGGGCAATTCGACGGGCGGAACGATGGCCCTGCTCACAGCCCTGCGCCACCCCACGCGAGTGCAGGGGCTTGTTCTCGTTGGTGCAATGGCCTACAGCGGCTATGCAGTGAGCGAGGTTCCATCGTGGATGCTGCGGATTATCCCCGAAACACTGGTTGCCCGGCTGGTCCAGGTGGTTTTCCGCCGTGTTCTCAACCCGATTCTCCGCAGCTTCTATCGGCCCGATGCTCCCCCCGCGCCCGCCACCCTCGCACACTATCGCGCCATGCTGATGTGGGGCCCCTGGGGCGCGGCCCTCTGGCAGCTTATCCGCGCCACGCACCACCTCCACCTTGAAACACCGCTTGCTACACTCGACACCCCCACGCTGGTTGTCACCGGCGAGCAAGACCGCACCGTTCCCGTGGAGCAGAGCGAGCGGTTGGCCCGCGAACTCCCCAACGGTCGGTTGGTTGTGTTGCCCGGCTGTGCCCACCTTCCCCACGAAGAACGCCCGGAGCTGTTTGTCAATGCGGTTACGTCCTTCCTCTCCGTCCTTTTGTGAGTGTCTGTCCTGCCAGGTACCTGTTCACGTTTGGGGGCAATCCCCTGGGAGCGCGAGCGTCTCGCTTGTATCCGGGCGGGCAAGATGCCCACGATCCCCAAACCCTGAACCCTGAACCTTCTCCCTGCCGGTAGATGTTGACACTATACCCCCGGTATTGTACATTATCAAGGCACAACAGCACGGAGCAAGCGGACAATGCAAACCATTCCCGGCTATCAACTTGCCGACCAGATCTACGAGAGCGAAAATTCGCTGGTATATCGAGGTTATCGGGTTTCCGATAACCAGCCTGTTATCCTCAAAATTCTCAAGGATACCTACCCTTCTCCCGACCTGATCGCCTGGTTTCGGCGAGAGTATGAGATAACCCGCAACCTGAACCTCCCCGGCGTATCCACCCCCTACAGCCTGGAAACCGACCAGAACCAGTGGGTGATTGTGCTGGAAGATTTCGGCGGCGAATCGCTCAAGCGGCTGAACCTGATCGGCACTATCGGGATTGAAGAGTTCTTGAACCTGGCCTTGCAGATAGCCACCCTGCTTGGCCAGATTCATCAACAAAACGTTATCCACAAGGACATCAACCCGGCCAACATTGTCTACAACCCGACAACACAAGAGGTCCGGCTCATAGACTTTGGTATTGCCACGGTCCTCTCGCGAGAGAACCCCACTTTTCGCAACCCCGATGTTCTTGAGGGCACCCTGGCCTATATGTCGCCCGAACAGACCGGGCGCATGAACCGGGCAATGGATTATCGCACCGACTTCTACTCGCTAGGGGCGACATTCTACCAGCTTCTCACCGGGCGGCTCCCTTTTGAGACCGATGATGTGCTTGAGATGGTCCACTGCCATATTGCGCTCCAGCCCGTCCCCCCCCACCATCTGCGGCCCGACATTCCCGAAGTGGTTTCGGCTATCACCCTCAAGCTGATGGCCAAAAATGCCGAAGATCGCTACCAATCGGCCTATGGACTCTGCACCGACCTGGAGGCGTGTCTGGTGCAGTTGCGCTCCATCAAGCGGATCGATCCCTTTCCGCCAGGACAATACGACCTTTCCGACCGCTTTCTCATTCCGCAAAAGCTCTATGGGCGTGAGCGCGAAATTGAAACGCTGCTGGCGGCCTTCGAGCGGGTCAGTCAGGGGGCCAGCGAGTTTTTGCTGGTCACAGGCACCGCCGGTATTGGCAAGTCGGCTCTGGTGCAAGAAATCTACAAACCGATAACGCAGCGGCACGGCTATGTTGTGTCGGGCAAGTTCGACCAGTTTCAGCGGGACATTCCCTACTCGGCTCTCATCCAGGCCTTCCGCGAACTGGCGGGGCAACTGCTCACCGAAACTGAGGAGCGTATCCGCATATGGCGAAAAAAGCTGCTTGCTGCGCTTGGCTCAAACGGGGCCATCATCATTGAGGTAATCCCCGAAATCGAGGTTATCATTGGCAAGCAACCCGATGCGGTGGAGTTGGGCCCGACCGAAGCGCAAAACCGCTTCAATCTGGTATTCCAGAACTTCATTACGGTGTTTGCCCAGCCCGAACACCCGCTCGCGCTCTTTCTGGATGATTTGCAGTGGGCCGACGGGGCCTCGCTCAAGTTGATGGATGTGTTGCTCACTGCGCCCGATAGCCACCACCTGCTGCTGATAGGGGCCTATCGCGACAACGAGGTAGACTCTGGCCACCCGCTGCGGATAACGCTGGCTTCGATGGCCCAGGCCCGCGCCGTGATGCACGAAGTGGTGCTAACTGCGCTCAATGTCAATGCGGTTCGCCGCATCATTGCCGATACCCTGCACACCGACCAGGGGGCGGCCCGTCCCCTGGCCGAACTGGTTATTGAGAAAACTGGCGGAAATCCGTTTTTTCTGAACGAGTTTCTCAAATCGCTCTATCTTGAAGAACTCATTGTGTTTGATTATCCCGCAGGCCGCTGGCGATGGAACATCGAGCGGATTCGGACCCGCCAGATGACGGACAATGTGATTGAACTGATGGCGAACCGGGTACAACAGCTTGGGGAAGAAACTCGCGAAATGCTCAAGATGGCCGCCTGCATCGGAAATCAGTTTAATCTTGTGACGCTGGCACTGGTTGCTCAGACCACACCGAGCCGGACGGTACAACAGTTGAGCGAAGCCCTGAACGAGGGGTTCATTGTCCCCATTGGCGATGCCTACAAGGTGATGTCGTTCGACATATCGGGGCTAGAACGAGAACTCAACGCAGAGTATAAATTTGCCCACGACCGCATCCAGCAGGCTGTCTATTCGCTTATTCCCGAAGAGGAGAGCCAGGAGATCCACTGGCGCATCGGGCAACTGTTGCTGGAGAATACCTCGCCGGCGGAGCAGGATGAACGGCTTTTTGATATTGTCAACCAGCTCAACCAGGGGCTACTCTTTTTGTACCGCGACGATGCGGCCCACTGTCTCTTTGAAACCTGGGATACGCTGGCAGAGCTAAACCTGAAAGCGGGCGAGAAAGCCAGAGGTTCGGCGGCCTACGAAGCAGCCTACAATTATTTTCAAGTCGGGCTAGGGTTGCTCGAAGCCGATGCCTGGGAGTGGCAATATCCCCTGGCTCTCTCGCTCTCCGTTGATGCAGCCGAGGCGGCCTACCTGAGCGGCAATTTTGATGAAATGGAGACGCTGGCAGAGGATGTGCTGCGGCGGGCCCGCACCGTGCTCGACAAGGTCCGCATCTACGAAATCAAGATACGCGCCTACACGGCCCAGAACCAGCAACTCAAAGCGGTGCAGACCGCGCTCTATGTCCTGAAGCTGCTCGATGTCCATTTTCCCGAAAAGCCCGACCATACGCACATCGCGCAGGCTCTCGAAGAAACCCGCGAGTTGCTCAGCCAGAAACCCATTGGCGACCTCATCAACCGCCCCGAAATGACCAACCCCTACAAGCTGGCGGCGATGCGTATTCTCACCAGCACGCTCAATTCGGCCTATGTCGCGGCCCCCGAATTGATGACGCTGGTAACGTGTCAGATGATCGCACTCTCTGTTTCCTATGGCTACACGGCCCAATCGGCCCACGCCTATGCATCCTACGGGCTTATTCTCTGTGGCGAACTGGGAGAAATCGAGCGTGGCTACCGCTTTGGTCAGCTTGCGCTCTTCTTGCTGGACCGGTTCGACGCACGAGAATATAAGCCACGGACGTTGATGGTCATCAACAATTTCATCCGTCACTGGCGGGAGCACGCCAGGGAAACACTGCACCCCCTGTTTGAGGCCTATCAAGTGGGGATGGAAGTGGGGGATTTCGAGTTTGCCGCTATTGCCATCTATGTCTATTCCAGCCTGTCGTTTTTCACGGGCAAACCGCTTGATCAGCTTGAACAGGAAATGGTCTCCTACAACGACGTGCTGGCCCGAGTGAAGCAGCGGCGGGCCCTCTACATGAACGGGCTATTTCGCCAGGTGGTGCTCAACTTGCTGGAGCAAAACGAGCAACCCTGCTCCCTGAGCGGTATCAGCTACGACGAGACCACGATGCTCCCCATGCACCTGGAAGCCAACGACCGCACCGCCATTTACTACCTCTATTTCAACAAGTTGATTTTGTGCTACCTCTTTCATCACTACCGTGAGGCGGTGACATTTGCCGACCAGGCCGGGCACTATCTCCGCAGTGCTGTTGGTTCCTTCTCCAGTGCGCTGTTTCATTTCTACGATTCGCTGGCCCGGATTTCGCTGCTCTCCGCAGCCGAGGAGAGAACAGGCCAGGAGAGAACAGGCCAGAACGATGGCGTGGTTGTGACGGCGGGAGAGCGAGAGGCGATGCTCCAGAAAATTGCTGCCAACCAGGAAAAGATTGAGCGATGGGCCCGCCAGGCCCCCATGAACCATCAACACAAGTTCTTGGTGGTTGAGGCAGAGCGGGCGCGGTTGTCAAAACGCGATGGCGAAGCGCGGGAGTATTACGACCAGGCCATCGCCCTGGCCCAGGAGCACAAATACCTCAACGAGGAAGCCCTGACCTGCGAACTGGCAGGCCGCTTCTATATGGCAAAAGGGTTGCCACAAGTGGCCCGGACCTACCTGCGCGATGCCCACTACGGGTACATTCAGTGGAACGCCTGGGCAAAGGCCCACGACCTGGAGAAAACCTATCCCCAGTTTATCGGGCCATACGAGCCGGCCCACGCCGAAAGTTCCCATTCGACCCGCACCACCACAACGGCCCGCTCCACCACAACCGCCAGCGGACAGCATATTTCCAGTATGCTCGATCTTCCCAGTGTGCTGAAAGCCTCTCAAGCTATTTCTGGCGAAATCGTACTCGATTCGCTGCTGTCGCGGCTGATGCGGATTGTCATTGAGAATGCAGGGGCCGAGCGAGGCGTGCTCATCTTCGACAATGAGGGGCAATGGGTTATCGAAGCCGAAGGGACAATAGAGCGAGAAGAGGTTGCCGTTTCGATGACGCTCCCGGTTGGCGACCAGGAGATTGTGCCGGTTCCCATCTCCATCATCAACTATGTGGCTCGCACGCGCCAGGTGGTCGTGTTGAATGAGGCCAGCGAAGAGGGGCAGTTTATTCAGGATACCTATATCACCCTCCATAGCCCGCGCTCCATTCTCGGTATGCCGCTGCTCAACCAGGGAAAACTCATCGGGGTCATCTACCTGGAAAACCGTCTGACGGCCGGCGCATTTACCGAAGACCGCCTGGAAGTGTTGAAACTGCTCTCCAGCCAGGTCGCTATCTCCATTGAAAATGCGCGGCTCTACGCCAACCTGCAAGATGCCCTGAAACAACAGGTTTCGCTCACCAATGCCTACAGCCGCTTTGTCCCCCGCGAAATCCTCCAGCTTCTGGGCAAAGCGTCTATTACCGATGTACAGCTTGGCGACCAGATCCAGCAGGCGATGACGGTACTCTTCTCCGACATCCGCGACTTTACCAGCCTGTCGGAGCAAATGTCGCCCCAGGAGAATTTCAATTTTATCAACGCCTACCTCAGCCGCGTCAGCCCCATCATCCGCGCCCACCGCGGCTACATAGACAAATACATTGGCGATGCAATTATGGCCCTCTTCCCCGTCCAGCCAGACGACGCAACCCAGACGGCTATTGAGATGCAACAGGAAGTAACCCGCTACAATAGCCACCGTTCGCATGATGGCTACCAGCCTATCCACATTGGGGCCGGGCTGCACACCGGCAATGTCATGCTCGGAACCGTTGGCGAAGCGCAGCGCATGGAAGGGACGGTCATTTCCGACACGGTGAACCTGGCATCCCGCCTTGAAGGGTTGACCAAACTCTACGGAGCCGCCATCATTGTCAGCGAAAAAATGCTCTTTAGCCTCAACCATCCCGACCGCTATACCTTCTACTTTCTCGACAAGGTCAAGGTCAAAGGTAAGAAAGATCCGGTCTCGGTGTTTGAAATTCTCGACGGTCTCCCTGAAGACATCCTGCACTGGAAACTCGAAGCGCAACCCAACTTTGAGCGGGGACAGTTTCACTACCATAACGCCGAGTTTCGGGAAGCCATTGGCTATTTTGAAAAAGCCTTGCACCGCTACCCGGAGCATCGGGCCTCGCAGATCTACCTCAAGCGGGCCAGACATCTCCTTGAATATGGGGTGCCAGTCGGGTGGGAGGGCATAGAGGCCCTCTCGGAAAAATAGCCTTCCCCAACCTGATACCAGCTTGACAGCGTTCCCCGCCAGGGACTAATACCAAAACCGGATAGATCGTTTCACCACAAAGGCACAGAGGACACAAAGGGAACCGCTTTTGCAAAGCCTTCGTGCTCTTTGTGTCTTTGTGGTTTTTTCAAGCGTTCAGGCGAACATAGGATTCATCCCTACGGACCATTCGGGAGCACAATCGCCCGCAGCACCGTTGCCCGCAGCGTCACCGGTGCCCCGACAGCCTCCGTCAACTCCTCCTGGAGGTCCGAAAGCTGCTCCGGGGAAAACGCATCCAGCGAATAGATGACCGCGTGGACAATAAACTCGTTTCCGCGTTGCTCAATGTCCAGGTCGGTAATGTGGAGCGTATCAGTTTCAAGCTGTTCGTTCAAGAAGGCTTTCACCTGGTTCTGGCGGGAAATCTGCCCGACGGCAGTGATAGAAAACGTGGTGAGGGGAATGGAGATAAGCACCAGGGCGATGAGCGAGAAGATAAACCCGATCCGCACCTGCTCGGTGCGCCGGGCCTGCGTGGGGCGAAACCCGAGCAGCAAAAAGACCACCGCCGACGCAAAGACAATGCTAATCAAGTTTGTGCTGAAGAGGAGCAGCGACCCGCCGGCAATATCAAGCTGTGCGGTGGCCGTGCCATAGCCAACCACGCCGAGCGGCGGCACCAGGGCCGCGGCAATGGCCACGCCCGGCAGGGCCGTTGCAACCTCCTTGCGGGCAATGGCATAGCCCCCCGCTGCCCCCGACGCAAGCGCAACCAGGAGATCGAGCAAGTTGGGCCGCGTGCGGGCGAGAATCTCATCCGTCACAACACCGGCCGGCGCAACCAGCGTCACGGCAATACCCAGACTGATAGCCAGCACCACCCCCAGAAGGGCCGCCGCTGCCGACAGCCGCAGCAGGTAGACATTGCCCCGCACAATGGCCATGGCGATGGCCAGAATGGGACTCATCAGCGGGGCAACGAGCATGGCCCCGATGATGACGGCCGGGCTTCCCTGCAACAGCCCCAGGGTCGCTATCATGGCGGCCAGGCCAATAAGAATGAAAAAATCAATGTTGGGGCGGGCCGCACGGTGCATCCGCTGGTAGACTTCGGCCCGCTCCGATGCGGTCAGGTTTGGGAAGGGGGCCGACACCTTCTCCCAGAACCGCCGCACCCAGAACCGCCGCGCTCCCTCGTAGTGTTTCAGGAGCAGCGTGGGCACGGGCGAAGAGCGGGCCACCTCAACGGGCAGCCCGCCGAAAATAGACTGGTCCAGCACCCCCCCGCGGGATGCCCCAAGCAACAGCAGATCAACATTCTGGGCCTCGCGCAGGATACCCCCCTTGACGGTTTCTGTGGGCACAACCCAGAGGTCAATCGGCGGCTTCCCATCCAGGCCGTCCAGGCCATCAATGGCTTTTTGCAGCCGCCGCCGGGCCATCTCCAGGGTATCCTCTTGCTGCGGGGTGACAATGTCTTGCACCAGGTTGAGCGCAACAACATGCCCCTCCTCGTCGGGAACGAGTTTCTGGGCAAGCTGCATCGCCGCCAGTGTGTTGGGGGTGCCATCGGTGGGGACAAGAACATGGGAGACCTGGTCGGGGACGCTTCCCCTGAGCACCACGACATCGCAGGCGGCAGCGCGGATAATCGGGTCAAGCATAGGCCCCAGGTCATACTCCTGGTGAACCCGCTCCCCCTCCCACCCCAGCAGCACCATATCAGCTTTTTGTTCCTGGATGGCCCCCAGAATGCCCTCAACCGGGTTCTGGGCCAGACGCACAAAGACCATCGTTGGCACGCCAAGCATATCGGCCTTGCGCGTCATCTCTTGCAGCTCTTCAAGCTGTTCGTGGGCCTGGTCGCGCTGGAGGTGTTCGGGCACCTGTTCGAGAAACGTGGCCACCTTGAGCACCAGCACGCGCCCCTTGCGGGCCCGCGCCAACACCGCACCCGCATGCAGAAGCGCGGCGGCCGTCTCCGGGTTGGCCACACAAACCAGCGTGGTGAAATCTTTTTTGCCTTTGTCTGGCTCTACATCTCCGACAATGGCATCTTTTCGGCGAGCAGCGATATTGCCACGCTGCGCATAGAGCGCATAGTATCCCCCGCCAATCAGCACCCACATGCCCCCGGCAAGAAGGCTCTCTAGCGGCAGGGCAAGCGGCAAAAAGACGCTGATGGTTGCGGCCAGGCTCGGAACCAGCGGGTGAAACGGGAGTTTGAGCGGGCGGTTTTCCGGCAACGGCGATTTCAGGACCAGGCTATCGGGGATGGCAATGAGGGCCGTGGTCCAGAAGAACATCAACGCAGTAAACCCGACGAGGATCAGGTCGGGCACGAAGGCGGCGGCCAGCGTACTCACCGACGCAAAGAGGTGCAGGGCCAGCACGGGTGTCCCGAAGCCGGGGACAATCCTGACAAACGTTTCGGGGAAAAAGCCGTCTCGCGCCATCGCTCCCACCAGGCGCAGCAAAATAACCATTGCCTTATCGAGCGCAACGAGGCAAATGAGCATCCCCGTCGTGATAGAGAGGGCTTCGAGCAATGCCCTGGTCGTCATATCGGTGTGCACCACCATTGTTGAGAGGGGGATGGCGTGGCCATCCACAGGCGAAGCCACACGCAAGAAACTGAAGGCAACCAGCGCACCAGGTATGGCAGCAATGAGCACGGGAATAAGCAGCGCAGGGAGGGTATTTCGTTCGGGCGACTGGAGGGCTTCGCGCTTGTCCAGCACAAAGTTGAGGCCCCAGAGCATCGCGCCCATAAGCGCAATGATCCGCACCAGGTTCATAGACTCAAATTCCAGGCTGCTTCCCCCCGCTCCCGGTATTGCGGGGAAAAACCAGGCCACGCCTGCCAGCACCGGCAATATGAGAATGCCCACGTAGACCACAATGACCCGCATACGCCAGTCGTTCCGCGTGCCAATGAGATCGTTCAACGCCACGACGATGACCATTGCGGGGGCCAGCCAGTGCATCTCAATGGTATATCCGAGCAACCGCTCCAGACTGGTATTGAGGTAGAGGGCCCCACCCCACCCCAGCAGCGCAATCAGCGTGAGGTGCCCCCCGACAAGAAGCCACCCGCTGGCATAGGTGCGCCAGGTTGAGCCACTTGCTCGCACCAGGCTCATCATCCCCCCGCTGCCGGGAACAACCAGGGCCCGCTCGGCATAGGTCAGCACCAGCGGCAAAAAGACAACCCCCGCCGAGAGATAGGCTTTCCAGACCTGCGCTCCATCTTGCTGCAAGAACAGCCCGAAGAGCACAAAGATCCCCAGGCCCACGGTAATGCTGCCGCCGATGGCGATAGCCCGAAACAACCCCACCGTGCGAATGTAGCAGATATTCGGGTCGGCAATGGGGCCGGTGCCGGACGCGCCGGGCGAGCGGGGCGAACCAGACGCGCCGGGCGAGCGGGGGGAGCCGGCGGCACCGGAACCGACGGACGCGCCGGGCGAGCGTTTTTCTGGTTTCCCTGGTTTTTCTGGTTTCCCTTGCTGATGTGCCATAGGTGCTATGGTCCTTTGTTATGGTCCTTCAGTTTCGGTCTCCAGCAGACGCATCACCATGCTACAGGCCCATACCCGTTTTCGCAAGTCACCACGCTCCCGCGCCCCCCGCGCCCCCGTGGGGGGGAAAAGCCAGCGATACCAGGCCAGCAAGATGAGCCGCAGCATCCCCGCCAGCGTGATGGCGCGGTGCAGACGGAGAAACAGCCGGCTATAGTGCTGGCGAAAAAAGCGTATGCGGCTACGGTGCAGCTCAACCAGCATGCGGTGGTGCATCTGGCCCGTTGATGCGCCACCAATATGCGTGACACGGGCGGTGGGCACCTGCCAGATGGCCCAGCCGGCCTGCCGAATGCGCCAGCACCAGTCAATCTCCTCGCAGTAGATAAAGTAGCGTTCGTCCAGCAACCCGACCGCTTCAATGGTGCTGCGCCGCACCAGCATACAGGCACCAAGCGGGTGGTCTATAGGATACGGGGGAGAGGGCGTATCGTCTGTTGCTTGTTCCTGTGGGTAGCGTCCATGCCACCACGACCCGTGCAGGCGGCCCGGCAACACTTTGCCGGGCGGGAACACATCGAGCAGACTCATGGTCAGGGTGGGAAAGCGAAACGCGGCGGCCTGGATGCTCCCATCGGGGTTGAGGAGGCGGGGACTGGCAACCCCCACGCGGGGATGGCGCGACAAAAAATCAACCAGGTGTTCGATTGCACCCGGATGGACCAGCGTATCGGGGTTGAGCAGGAGGATACAGGCTGGTGCCCCAGCTGCCCCCGCTCCCGGTGCGGAAGATATATTATCCTCCTGTTCTTCCGCTGCTCCCAACAGGAGACGCAGGCCGATATTGTTGGCCGCGGCAAACCCGCGGTTTTGCCCCAGGGCAACCAGACGCACCGCGGGGAAGCGAGCAGCCACCTGCTCAACGCTATCATCGGCGGAGCCATTGTCTACCACGAGAATATGGAGCGGGAGGGAGCAGGTCTGGAGCGACTGGAGACAATCGCACAGCAGATCCCGCGTGTTGTAGGAAACAATGACAACGCCGATAGTTCCCTCAATAGCTCCCTCAATGGCTCCCCCGGCTGCTGGCTGGCGATGCTGATCCATACCCCCAACCCTTCTCATACCCAGAAAAACACGGCAACCTCCCACAGGGTCAACCCCTGCGGGAGGTTTTCTTTCCATATCCAAATATCCAGGAAGAAACCCTGGGAGCGCAAGCGTCCCGCTTGCATCCAAACATATCCGGGCGGGCAGGATACCCGCGCTCCCAGGGCCAGACCAGCCCTTCTGCCCCTTGAACTAAATGTCGTAGTAGAGGCTAAATTCCTGCGGTGTCGGGCGAAGCTGAACCGGAATAACCTCATTTTCTCGCTTGTAGTTTATCCAGGTCGAGATCAGGTCTTCGGTAAAGACATTGCCCTTGAGCAGAAAATCGTAATCTTTTTCGAGTGCCATCAGCGCATCGTCGAGCGAACCGGGCACCGACCGCACTTTTGCCAGCTCATCCAGCGAAAGCTCGTAGATGTCCTTGTCGAGGGGGTCCCCTGGATCGATCTTATTCTGAATCCCATCCAGACCAGCCATCAGCATAGAAGAAAAGGCCAGGTAGGGGTTGCAGGAGGGGTCCGGGCAACGGAATTCGACCCGCTTGGCTTTCGGGCTACTTGAATACATCGGGATACGGCAGGCCGCCGAGCGGTTGCGCTGCGAGTAGACCAGGTTGACAGGAGCCTCGAAGCCAGGGACCAGGCGGCGGTAGGAATTGGTGGTGGGGGCGGCAAAGGCCAGCAGGGCCGGGGCGTGCTTCAGCAAGCCACCAATGTAGTATTTCGCTGCCTGCGAGAGGTGGGCATAGCCTGTCTCATCAAAGAACAGGTTGTCGCCATCTTTCCACAAACTCTGGTGCGTGTGCATCCCGCTCCCGTTGTCGCCAAAGAGGGGCTTGGGCATAAACGTTGCGGTAAGGCCGTGTTTTCGGGCTACCTGCTTGACAATATACTTGTACTTAATGATATTGTCGGCCATCAGGATGAGTGGGCCAAAGCGCATGTCAATTTCGGCCTGCCCGGCCGTGGCCACTTCGTGGTGGTGGACCTCAACATCAATACCGACTTCCATCATCGTCAGCACAATTTTGCTGCGAATATCCTGTTGACTGTCGGTGGGCGGACAGGGGAAATATCCGCGTTTGGGGGGAATTTGCTGTCCGTGGTTGAAACCAACATCGTTACCGCTGTTCCACCAGCCCTCGTCGCTGTCCATCGAATAGTAGGAGAGGTAGGGCTGGCTTTGGTAGCGGACATCGCTAAAGAGGAAAAACTCGGCTTCGGGGCCCCAGTAGCTAATATCGGCAATGCCACTCTTTTTCAAATAGTCTTCAGCTTTTTTGGCCACATAGCGCGGGTCACGCGAGTAGGGGTTGCCGGTGACCGGGTCTCGAATATCGCAGATAATGGATAGGGTGGGAACTTCAAGCGTTGGATCAACAAAGGCCGTGCTCGCGTCGGGAACAACCAGCATATCACTTTCGTTGATTACTTGAAAGCCACGGACAGACGAACCATCAAAACCAATTCCATCGGCAAAAAAATCTTCTTCAAATTGAGTGGCTGGCATCGAGAAGTGTTGCCAGGTACCCGGTACGTCTATAAAGCGCACATCTACCATTTTGATGTTTCGCTCTTTGATCAGGCTGAGCACGCCTTTTGCATCCAGCGTCATAGGACCTCCTTTATATGTTCTCAAGCACATTCCTGGAAACGTATGACAAAAAGATTATACCACATTGGAGAATATGTCCCTATTCTCCGGGCACATAATCCCCTCCACGTAGTCCCCCATTGGCTACTTCAGCCCAT
Organism: Chloroflexaceae bacterium; assembly: GCA_034436975.1. Taxonomy (GTDB): domain Bacteria; phylum Chloroflexota; class Chloroflexia; order Chloroflexales; family Chloroflexaceae; genus JAAUSY01. The sequence goes on along the minus strand of DAOTUE010000088.1, from coordinate 8,754 downwards.
TGTACTCCTTTCTGTCGCGGAATGCTACGGTACGGATATACAAATTTTTTGGGAGATACCCTGTGCGCTTTGAACAAATTGAACAAGGGGGAGCGGTTGAATCAGGGGGCCAATCAACCCGGTCAAGCCCCCTGCGTTCCATTTCCATTGGTGCTGGTGCGGAGGAGGTCCAGTTGTTCCTCCAGTTCTTTAATGCGGGCTTCGGCTCGCTGGCGGGCTTCGGCCTCGCTGTGGGCTATCGCCTCGGCCTGCCGCCGGGCAAACTCGGCTTCCTCGTGCGAGAGTAGATAGCAGTTTTGTTCCGGGTCGAAGATACGGAGTTTTTTGTCCTCAAGACGCAACTCCAGACCCAGCGTGCGGCTTGGCAAACACCGCGTCCCATCGGGCAAGAAGACCAGCGGAATATCCTCATCGCCATCCCTGGTGAAGCGCGTCCCTTTTAGCGGGGGGTTCAGGTAGTCGCCGGTCGGGTCATATTGAACATACTCCTGCACGCCCATATCGCGGTAGATGGTCGGTTTCTCTGTTTCGTCCTTTTTGCGTGTTTTGCGCGAGGTTATCTCAATGACAAAGCCGGGCGGTTGCTTCTCCGCCCAGATTTTGAATATCCGACGGTCTCGCTTCGGCACACCAAAAACCACAAAGACATCGGGCGCAACCGCCAACGTCGGCTTGCCCTCTTTGTAATAGACCAGCATGTTTCCCGAAACGTAGACATCCGAACGATCCTGAAAGTGAATGCGGAGCGCACTCACGGCATAGATCAGCGGATTGAGCTGAAAATCGCTTTCTGCCACAGGTTCACCGTCCGTCTCAGGGTAATGGATCGTCGTGCGTTCCCCATTCGCGCCGATGATTGTTTCGATTGTTTCGTCTGGTTGCTCAAGATGCTCTTTGCTCCCAATGAGCTGTGGATATGGCTTTCCCATTGCACCCGCTCCTTTCCGTTTCTGTTTGTACTGAGGGGATGCGCTTGTATCCCTACACCGTTGTTGGTATTATACCCGAAACAGTTGAGAAAACGACAATGCCACAACAGACGTAACAAGCGTTCTGACGTATGATGTTACGATGCTCTGCCAATTGCCAGGAGATCAGGGGTATGCTATCATTGGTTTGTCTGTGTTTCGATGGATGAGAAGGAGGTGATAGTATGGAATCTTGTAGCCGTTGTGGGGCTACGCTTGATGATGCGGCAATGCAGGCCGGACGATGCCCGCAGTGCGGGAAACGTATTGCCCGCTCTCAGCTCAGGAAGCAAGAAAAACCGAAAGAGCAACCGCGAGAGACAACAACCGCCGCAGCCCATCCGGCCCCACCCGCCTCGCCACCAGCCGCACAACCGCACCCTGCTGCACAAGCCATCGTAGAACCAACAACCACGTCTCCCGCTTCCCCTTCTCTCCCGGAAGCCCGAACCAGAAAAAAAACGCTGGACGTTGCGGGGGGGGCCTTGCAAGTACGGCTCCACACCGACGGAACCGGCGCATTCTATATCTACACAGGCCACAAGAGCTACGAGTTTCGCAACGGACCGGGTTGCGATGTTGGACATATCGTTTCTGTGATGGTCCAGAAGGTGATGGACTATATGGACCGGCACAATACATTTGTCACAACAAGGACGTTTTTCTCTGTTCTTTGTGATGCCGTAGACGAAGACTAGAAGAGAACGCGAAAAAGCCAGCGTGTAAAAGGGAATTTGTTTTTTCAGGAAGGATTAAGATACTGATGAGTCGCGTGTATAATTTTAACCCCGGACCGGCAACCCTACCCGTCGCCGCGCTGGAGCGAGCACAGCAAGAATTGCTGGAATACCAGGGAACGGGAATGTCAATTCTGGAAACAAGCCATCGTTCCAAAGAGTATGAGGCTATCAATAGCGAGGCAGAAGCGCGAATCAAGCGGCTGCTAGGGCTGGACGATGCGTACCGTGTGCTGTTTTTGCAGGGGGGGGCGAGCCTGCAATTTGCAATGTTACCGTACAACTTTTTGAGGGAGGAAACCACAGCAGACTATATCCTGACTGGCTCCTGGTCGGAAAAAGCCTACAATGAGGCGGGCAACTTTGGGACCATCTACCCTATCCATGTTGCCGCTACCACACGAGGGGTCAACTATTGCCGCATTCCCACCCCTGATGAGATTGAGCTGAGCGACGAACCGGCCTATGTGCATATCACCTCGAACAATACGATTTATGGCACACAGTGGCACGAGTTCCCCAACGTGGGCGAGGCCCCGCTCGTTGCCGATATGAGCAGCGATATTTTGTCGCGCCCATTCGATGCAACGAAGTTATCCTTATTTTATGCCGGGGCGCAGAAAAACATTGGCCCCGCCGGCGTGACGGTCGTGGTGCTCCGCGAAAGCTGGTTGGAGAAGGCCAACACCTCGATACCAATCTTTTTGAGCTACGCGACACATGTCAAGAGTAACTCGCTCTACAACACGCCACCAGTGTTTTCCGTCTATCTGCTGAACCTGATCCTTGAGGAGATGGAACAATCGGGCGGGCTGGAGGCGATGGGCAAACGCAACGAAGAGAAGGCCCGGCATATCTACCAGGCGATAGACGACAATATCGAGTTCTATTTGCCGCATGCCACACCGGAGAGCCGCTCGCTGATAAATATCACCTTTCGCCTGACAAGTGATGATCTTACAAAACAGTTTATCAACGAGGCAGCCCATGAGGGGATGGTTGGTCTCAAGGGACATCGCTCGGTTGGCGGTATCCGTGTCTCCCTCTACAATGCGATGAGCGTTGAGGGGAGCGAAGCCCTGGCCTCGTTTATGCACCAGTTTGCCAGCCGAAACGGGTGAGAGCACCCCGGTTTTTGAACCGCAAAGAACGCAAAGAGAAAAGGGGTCGGGGATCGAGAGTTGGTACAATAGCCCCCCATGAAACGAACGTTCTTGCAGATTGTGCGGGTCGCGGCGGTCGTTTCGGCCCATGTGCTGGCGGCCCTGGCCCTGGTGTGTGCGCTGGTGGTGGCGCAGAGCGAACGCGACGAAACCCGCCACGCCGAGTCCATCTTGCTCATCTGCACGGCAGACCCGCGAGGGGAGTGTGGCTCTCCGCTACTCGACCATACGCTGGACCTCTACCGGCGGGGCTATGCTGTGTCTATTGTGCTGGCAGGGGTGCGGGCAGGGCCCGATAACCACGCGCTACACCAGGCGCGGACCGATCTCATTGAGCAGGGGGTGTCTGAAACAGTCGTGCTGGTAGCAGGGGGAGGAGCCAGCCGGCAGACTGCGATTGTCCAGGCTACTGCATTGCTCTATCGTCAGGGAATGACCAGCGTAGTGCTGGTTGATCAGTCATACGCAATGCTCACCAGCCTGAAGATAACCCGCGACCTGGGGATTGTAGCCTACGGTTCGCCCTCGCCTGGCCCGCCGCCAGATATTGGCCAGGTGGTACGGGGGGCCGTGGCCTACTGGGCCTATGTCCTGGGGGAAAACCGCCTGGCCTGGGAGGAATCGTTATGAACATCAGCAAAACGCAAATCCTGATCTTCCTGCTGGTGCTGGTCAATATCGTGGTAGCGATGGGGTTGTCGGTCTTTTCGTCGGAGATTGTGGCTGTGGCCCTGGCCCTGCTCGTTATTGCTGCCAGCGTGGGGGTGTTCCTGTGGAAGCACCGCAGGCGATAGCCGCCGACACAATGACGTGCTGTGCCCGCTCGTGCTCCCACTGTACCCCAAGTTGCGCAAATTGCTCGCGGGCCTGCTCCAGGTGAATGTGCCAGCGGTTGCCCTGCCGGTATCTCCCCAGGTAGGAGTGGGCCAGCCCTTGCTCATAGCTCATTCCTAGCTTTTCGGCGGCAGCCAGGCTGCGCTCCCAGGCCCGCCGGGCCCGCCCCGGCTCTCCCTTCAGCCACGCCCACAGCCCGTGCCAGAGCAACGCCCGCGGCCTGCCAATCGGGAAGTGGCGGGCATAGTGCAATAGCCGCTTGCAGGCCGCGTGGGCCAGCGTCGCCAGTGTTTCTTGCTCCGCGCTCCCCTCGGCAATGCTGCGCTCCCAGAGCGAGAGCGAAACCTCGGCCACGCCCGCATAGCCCTCTATCAGGTAGTAGGATGAGGGGATGGGAGCATCGGCAATCAGACGGATGGTGCGTTCGGCGGTGGCGCGGGCCGCATCAAGGTCGCCCCGGTGCAGATGGGCCGTCGCCAGCAAGCCGGTGTTGCTAATCTGGCTTGGAATTTCGGCGTTATCGGCCAGGGCGCGGTTGGCCGCTTCGAGCAGCGAGCAGGCTTCCTCTAGTCGCCCCAACCGTAGCGCATTCTGTCCCTGCCCTCCCATTGCCCAGGCTTCCTGGAGGGGGTCGTTGCGCCGGCGGGCCCGCGCCGAAAGCTGCGCGAAAATGTCGAACGAGCGGGCAAACTCCCCGCGATAGTAGGCCACCTGGGCCAGCAAGGTCCAGTTTGTCCCCCACGAGGTCCAGTCGCCCAGATGCTGGCTGAAGGTGATGGCTAGCTCCAGTGCGGCGCGGGCCTCTCGCCAATCGCCACACCCCACGCGGTAGAGGCCGACCAGATTGAGCACATAGACAAGGTGGGCCGGGTCGCCCACCTGCCAGGCCATCGCCATGGCCCGTCGTGCATAGGTCATCGCCAGTCTATGTGCGCCCAGACTCCCCACCGTAATGCACATATTGGCATAGGCATAGGCCAGCCATTGCGCCGACCCTTTGGATTCTGCCAGGTTGAGGCACCGCAACGCGGCATAGCCCGTGAGCAACGACTCGCCCGCAAAATAGTAGATCCGCAGAAGCTCGCGGTAAATATGAACAGCCTCTTCAATTTCGCCTGTCGGGTCCAGTCTGCCAGTGGGAGATAGCTCGTGCAGGGGCCAGAACCAGCGGAGCGCGTGCCGCACAATTTGCCGCCCGATACGCACCCCCAGGATAAGACGATTGGTGGGCACCGGCTGGCCCAGCAATGCCGCAGCCTTCTCCAGATGCCCGCGGCTCTCCGGCAATTTTCCTAGCCCCAGGTAAGCCTCGCCAAGCTGTCGCTCCAGGCTGGCCAGCCAGACCGGATCGAAGAGGGTCGGCGGATGAGTGGATGAGGACAACGAGAGAGCGGGAAGACGAGTATTGCTCGCATCCTGGTGTTCCCCTACCAGCGAGAGGGCCTGGCTGAGAAAGCAGACCGCCTCCTGATTGGCAAAGGAGCGCAACGCCTGCACTCCTGCCCGCACCGAATAGACGATAGCCTTTGCCTGCTCTCCGGCCTTGCTCCAGTGGTGTGCCAACAGTTCGCTATACTGCTCCAGGTCATCGGGGTGGTTCTGCTCATACCATTCGGCTACCGTGCGGTGCAGGTCGCGCCGCTGGGCAAAGAGCAGCGTATGGTAGATCACCTCTTGCATAATGCGGTGGGTAAAGGTATAGGTTTGTTCGGGTTCCGATGCGATACGGGAGATAATGCCAAGTTGCTCGAACCAGCGCAGATGCTCCGGCAGCGCGGCCCGCTCCTCGTCAATTGGATAGACAGCGTGGAGGATGGGAAAACCAAAGGCAAAGCCGATAACGCTGGCAACTTTGAGCGCGAGCTGCTGCCTCTGAGTCAAGCGGTCCACCCGGCTGAGGATAACTCCCTGGATTGTCTCCGGAAAGTCCAGTCTGTGCAGGTGGTAGGCATCGGTGGTAACGGTACAGGTTCCGTGTTCAATGCGGATCATCCCGGCATCGCGCAGGGCAAAGGCCAGCTCGCGCACAAAGAGGGGGTTGCCCTGTGATTTCTCGAAGATAAAGGAGGCGACAAGATCGGGGATGTGGTCCACACCCAATACGTTGCAAGCCATGCGGGTCGTTTCGCCGGGCGAGAGATGCTCCAGCACCAGCCGGTAGGCCTCGGGTCGTTTCAGGAGCAGCCGATATTCCTCGCCTCCCGCAGCAAGGGGCTTCGAGTGGGTCAGTCTTTCAGATTTCTCGGTGGCTCTCCCGTGCATAGCCTGGGGCCTGGCCTGTGCGGTTGTGGGCAAGCCGAGGCGATTGTGTGGCTGTTCGTGTGCCCGCGAACGCTCAAACTCCAGGCTCCCACGGAGCAACTCCATTGCCAGGCTGGGGTCGGTGAGTGGGCGCGTGGTGATGACCAGAAAGAGCGAGGGGAGATAGTGGCTTGCAGCAATCGCCAACGCCCACGAAGCCGAGTCCATCAGGTTCGCGCTCTCCAGAACAATCAATGTGGGATGCCAGTGCGTCATCAGCCAGAGCACCCGCAGCAAGAGATCGCGGGTATTATCGGCCCGCACCTGCGCCGACATGGGCGCAGTGATCTCATTGGGAGGAATGTCAAGGGGCAATACACTATTGAGGAGCGGAGCAAGGCGAAGGACATCCTCATCATGGTCCAGCATATCAAACACACGATTGCGCCAGGCGACCACGTTGTTCGGCTCACGCTCCAGGTGAAAAAGCTGCCAGAAGATGGCCCGCCAGACAACGTAGGGCGTAGCCCGTTCGATAGCATCACACAGCCCTTTCAGGCAGACAACGTTCATGGCCTGCCCCTGCTGGAGCACATCTTCTATCAGACGCGACTTGCCCATCCCCGCCTCGCCCTCAATGATGACGATACTCCCCACCTGTTCACCACGGAGGGCCCGTAGCCGTTCCATCAAGAGGGCCCGCTCCGGTGCCCGCCCGACAATGGGAGAAAGATGGCACACCTCGACCGGGGGATGCCGATGGGGGCGATAGACAGGGACTGGCTCGGTTCTCCCCTTCACCTGGAGCGGGGGCAACTCATCGAAGGTCAGCACGGCCCGCGCTGCGTGGCAGGTCGGTTCATCGCAGAGCACATCATCAGGCGCGGCCTGCATCAGCCGGGCGGCCAGATTCATCACGCTCCCGATCATCGCGTAGTCGCGGCGGTGATTGCTCCCGCGACTGCCACAAAAAATCAACCCGGTGGTTACGCCGATGGCCCCGCGTAGCCCGGCCTGCCGAAGTTGCCCCTGTATATCGAGCGCAAGCTGCACCCCGCGTACCGGGTCATCTTCGTGGGTCAGAGGAGGCAATCCCATAGCCGCAATCAGCAACGTCCCCTTGTCGTCCACAATAAACTGGTTGAGGCTCCCCTCGTAGTGGTACAGAGCCGTTTGCAACAGGTGTATCGCTTCTTGCAGCCGGCTGAGAATATCTGGCGCATCGTAATCGAGGCCGGTGATATTCACAAAGAGCACCGTAACATTGCGGAGTTCGGCAACCCATCGTGTTTGCCCCGTGTCAAGCCGCGCCAGCAGAGCCGCCGGCAGATAGGCGCGGATTGTGGGGATCATCTCTGGCACCAGCGAAATCGTGGGGATGGGCCGGGGGGGCAGGTAGGTTCGCACATCTTCCAGGCGGATACCGCCCGGAAACTCGTAAAATACTCCTGCACCATTGCTGCTCCCCCGCTCTGTTTCCGTTGGCAGGAGATCCCCAACGGCCATTTCCCGCGGATACTCGGCATACCCGCCATATCCCACCGGGTAGCCAATGCTCCACTGCTGGATCTGCCCCCAGGCTTCGGGAGAGAGCACGACATCGCCGGGGCGAGCCTGCTTCTGAGCCGCGCTGGCCTGCACCAGCGGATGACCGGCAACGAGCAACTCCCATCGCCCCAGCATCCCCCCGACCGTTGTCGCCAGCACCTCGCCCGCACCTATGCCAATCCGGAGCAACAGGCGGGTGCCCCGGGCCGGTTCGTAGCCGCCGAGGATTTGCTGTGCGGCCAACCCACACTGGGCCGCCCGGTGGGTGACAGTTGCCAGCTCTTCCTGGAAAAGCGGTGTTGCCCAGAGCGCAATAATACCATCACCCGTAAACTCCACAATATCGCCACCGTGGGCTATCACCAGATCAATAAGCTGACCGAAATAGGCATTGATGATAATAGACAATTCCTCAACCCCGTTTGCGCCGGACTGGACAAGGTGTTCGGTCAGCGCACTGAAGCCGGAAATGTCGGCAAAAAAGACCGCAGCCAGAAACTGCTCACGGAATGGCTCGGTGAGCGTGGGGCAGGGCAGGTTTTTGAGGACGACGGCGGGGACGTAGCTGGCGAGGGTTTCAAGTTGAGTATGCATACAACATCAATCATCAATGGGTTTCTGGTTGCTCTCCCCAACAGCCACGCCTGCGTTGGCACTCGCGGCAGACCCCAAAAAGCTGGAGCAGGTGCTCATTAACCTGGTAGCCTGTTTGCGCCTCGACCCGCGAAACGAGCCGGTCCAGGTCATTGTAGCCAGGGAATTCAACAGCGCGATGGCAATGCTGGCAGATAACCGCGTGGTAGTGCCCCGACGAGGCGGGCACATAGCCATGACATCCCCCCTCAACGTGGATACGACGCACCAGGTTTAGCTTTTCCAGAAGGTTGAGCATCCGGTAGACCGTGACAAGCCCCAGTCTCTTGTGAAATTTCTGCGCCTCTTGCAAGACATCGGTCGGCGACAGGGGGGTTGTGGTCTGGCGCAAAACATTGATAACCGCCCGCCGCGGGGCCGTCAGGCGGTAGCCATCTTCAGTCAGGCGTTGCTCCCATTCTCTCATCTGACCGTTTTCCCATATTCTTGACAATCGTCCGGGAGAATGATACAGTGTGTTTACGTTTTTGACAAATTTTGTGTAATCGTTCAGGACCCCCACCTGTCCTCCCCCTGGCGGGGGGAGGGATTGGGAGGGGGGACGCACCCGCATCGGAGCAAGCGAGACGCTTGCGTACCCAGGAATCAGGGATTGCCCAAATACCGTGA
>DAOTUE010000087.1:0-26473 GCA_034436975.1 Chloroflexaceae bacterium | reverse complement strand
TGCAGAGAGTGCCTTGTACAACAGTCTAGCACACTCATTCAGTCGTGACAACCAGGAGAAAGGAGGATGGCGGCACTTCCTCCACCCGCTGAAGCAGGTGGTTTCCTGCGCCGCCACTTTTATGAAAATACCCGTTTTTATTCTGCCAGGGTGTGCGACAAGTGCGTGGTCCTCTGAGCTCCAAATAGGGGGTGGGGAGCGCGGGCATCCTGCCCACAGGCAAGCGGGACGCTTGCGCTCCCTGGTTTATCTTCCCGTTCTTTGCATTTTTTGTGGCTTTGATAATGAACCTGGCATCAGGCACCGGCCCGCTCTGGTTAGCGTTTGGTGTACTGTGGACGTTTCCTCGCCCGCTTGAGGCCAACTTTTTTGCGCTCTTTGGCGCGGGCATCGCGGGTCAGCAAACCGGCCTTTTTGAGGGCCGGACGAAAGTCGCTGTTGGCATCGAGCAGGGCACGGGCAATGCCCAGGCTCACGGCCCCGGCCTGCCCCCGGTGTCCCCCCCCGCGGACCTTCACCTGCACATTGTAGCTCGAAAGGGTATCGGTCAGTTCGAGCGGCCGCTGGATGCTGTGGTGGATCATTGGCTGCACCCCGAAATAGTCTTCGGGAGTTTGTCCATTGATTTGAAACTCCCCGTTGCCTGGGAAGAGTCGCACCCGCGCCACTGCTTCCTTGCGTCGCCCTGTTCCCTGGTAATATCGCTGCTGTTCTGCCATATACGCTCCTGAAATTTCTTCGTTATACGCTTATTCGTATCTCCATTTGTACCCTATCGTACCTACTCTATACTCTACCCTTGCGGACGAGGCACATAGACGGTCGGCTGTTGTGCGGCGTGGGGATGGTGGGGGCCGGCGTAGATGCGCAACTTCTTCAGAAGCTGGCGGCCCATCCGATTTTTTGGAAGCATCCCTTTGACCGCAAAATAGAGTATCCGTTGCGGGTGTTTCCGCAACATCTCTTTGTATGGTATTTCGCGCAACCCTCCGGGGTATCCGGAGTGGCGATAGTACATCTTTTGCTCGCTCTTGTGACCGGTGACGCGAATTTTTTCGGCGTTGACAACCACGACAAAATCGCCCCCATCAAGCGATGGCGTAAATGTCGGCTTGTGTTTGCCGCGCAGCAACGTGGCAATCTGGGTTGCCAGTCGTCCTAGCACCTGCCCTTCGGCATCTACCACATACCAATCGCGTTGTACTTCCGAAGCCTTTTGCGAATATGTCTTCATTTTATGTCCTCTACACCCTCTGTATAGCCTACAGCCATCAATGTCAGACCGTGGGCCGCGGCTGTGGGGCCGGCCCGCCGTCGGTCTCTTCCGCGAAACACCTGCTCAAACGCTGCGGGGGTCATCCGCCCGGAGCCAACCAGCAGGAGTGTTCCGACAATAGCCCGAACCATCTGGCGCAAAAACCCATTTGCCACCAGGTCAATCGCTAACACTGGTCGAGAAAACCATTCTATCATCTGGCAGGTTGCGCGGAAGCAGTGGCGCACTGTCGGATCGGTCTCCGATACTCCCGTTGCAAATGCGGCGAAATCGTGGCTCCCAGGGAGCAGGCCAAGCGATGTTTGCATTGCCGCCATATCAAGTTGCTGTGCAACATGGAGCACATACCGCCGCATCTGCGGGAGGACAACGGCCTCATTCTGGATGAGGTAGCGATACCACCGCCAGATTGCGCTATAGCGAGCATGGAAGGATGCTTCGGCCTCCCAGACATCGAGAATGGCTATATCGGGGGGGAGCAGCGCATTGAGCGCACGCTGGACAACCTCCAGCGAATGGTGCGTCTCGGTATGCACGTGGGCTGCCTGCCCCTGGGCATGCACTCCTGCATCGGTGCGCCCCGCAAAGGTAAACCGTCGGCTCTCCTGTGTCAGACGGCTCCAGGCCTGCTCTACCTCTCCCTGCACAGTGCGGCTCTGCTGCTGCCACTGTGAGCCAGCAAAATCGGTGCCATCGTAGGCCAGCCGCAGCGCAATGTTCCGCATTGCTTCGACAGATTCCTTCCCATTCCTTTAGATCAGCTCAAGCAGAGCCATTTCGGCCCCATCGCCCTGACGCGGGCCCAGTTTGGTAATGCGCGTACAGCCGCCGGGACGGTTCCCATATTCCTGGGGAACGAAGGAGAAAACCTGGCGCATCGCCTTTTTGCTTGCCAGTTTGGAAAGCACCATCCGGCGAGCGTGCGGGGTATCTTCCCGCGCAATCGTCAACAATCGCTCGACCACCGGCTGTATGGCCTTTGCCTTAGAAATCGTTGTTTGAATGCGCCGATGTTCTATCAACGAAATCATCAAGTTTCGATACAACGCCTTGCGATGTTCTTGCGATGTTCCTAGCTTCTTTCCTGCTTTTCGATGTCGCATACGTTCAATCCCTTCAAAACCAACCCTTCAAAACCAGCTTGTTCAAAACCAGGATAGACGCAACAAAAAACTGGCGGGTGACGATCAACAACGAACGGTTTTCGCCACCCGCCCCTGTCTCCTACTCACTTTTCTTTTCCGCCATCCTCTGCCCATCGAATATAGCCACGCTCAACCAGTTTATCGCGGATCTCATCCATGCTCTTGGTGCCAAGATTTCGCACCGAGAGCAACGCTTTTTCATCCATCTGCAATACCTGGCCAACCTTTGTAATGTCGGCCCGTTTGAGACAATTGTAGGTGCGGGTCGAGAGATCCAGCTCCTCTATAGCCGTGTCGTAAATATCGGCCGGAACCGTCAGTCCACCAGCGGCATCCTGCGGTTCAGGCTCTTGCACCAGACGGTTAAAGTCTGCAATTGTCTGATAATACTGAACCAGAACCTGCGCCGCGTGGCTTAGCGCATCGCCCGGCTTGACCGTGCCATCGGTCCAGATTTCGAGCAGCAGCCGGTCAAAGTCTGTGGCCTGGCCAATACGAGTATTCTCCACCACATAGTTGACCCTGGGGATAGGAGTAAAGATGGCATCAATGGGAATTTCCCCAATCGGGAGGATGTCGCGTTGTTCGGCGGAGATATAGCCCCGCCCCCGTTCAACCGTCAATTCCATCTCAAAGTGCGACTGCTCGGAATCCAGGGTACAGATATAGTGTTCTCCATTTGACAGCTCAACATTACTTGGCAGTTCGACATCACTGGCACGCACCACGGCCGGCCCTTGCTTGGACAAAAACAACTTGATAGGACGTTCGGCATAGGAGCGCAGTCGTATTCCTTTCACATTCAGCACAATCTCAGTGACATCTTCTTTCACGCCTTCTACCGTTGAGAACTCATGAAAAACCCCATCTATCTTCACTTTTGTCACAGCCGAACCTGGGATTGAGGACAACAACACTCGGCGAATTGCGTTGCCGAGCGTATGCCCATAGCCAGGATCAAGCGGTTCTATCTTAAAACGGCCATAATTTCGGGCCGCCTGAACGACCTCAATTTTAGGCATGGCGATGTCTAGCACAAATCGCCTCCTTGCATATGCAACTGTTTCGCGGGTTCCTCTGCATCCATTTCCGGGGCATCCATTTCCGGATCATCCATTTCTGGATCATCCATACGTCTGGTGCTGCTGGCTTGGCCTCAAAGGCCGGCCCCCGGCCCCTGTTTCGTCTAGCGACTATAAAACTCAACAATCAACTGTTCGTTGATGTCTGGCTCCGCATCTTCTCGGCGCGGCAGCGCGACAATCTTTCCCGACAGTTCGTTGGTATCCAGGTGCAACCAATCTGGCATGCGATGCTGATGCAGTTCCCCACTATCAATCAGGTTTCTAAAATACATCCGCTTCAGGCTTTCTTTGCGCACTGCTATCACATGCCCGACGCGGACTGTGAACGAGGGGATGTTTGTTTTTCGCCCATTAACGGTGATATGCCCATGACACACCAGTTGTCGCGCCTGTGCGCGGGTTGTCGCCAGCCCCAGGCGATAAACGGTATTATCGAGACGGCGTTCGAGCAGGCTCAACAGATATTCGCCCGTTACGCCAGTCCGCCGCGCTGCCTGCTCGAAGAGACGGCGAAATTGCCGCTCAAGCACCCCGTAGATATGGCGGGCTTTTTGCTTTTCTGTCAGTTGTAACCCATAGTCAGAAACCTGCCGCCTCCGAGCACCAGGCCCATGCTGTCCGGGCGGGTAGGGCCTCTTGCTCAGAATCCGCTGCCCTTTTTCGGTAATTCCGACCCCCAGACGACGACTTACTTTTCCCACAGGACCACGATACCGTGCCATGAACGCTTTTTCCCCTCCTTAAAACAATCTCACTTGCTTTTTGCTTACACTCGGCGACGCTTGGGAGGACGACACCCATTGTGGGGCAACGGCGTAACGTCGGTGATTGCAGTCACCGTCATACCGGCTGCCTGGAGCGACCGAACCGCTGCCTCGCGCCCCGACCCCGGCCCCTTGACAAAAACTTCTATCGAACGCATCCCATTATCCATTGCTTTTCGGGCCGCGCTTTCGGCGGCTATCTGTGCAGCATAGGGTGTGCTCTTGCGCGAACCTTTGAAGCCAGATTGTCCGGCACTGGCCCAACACACAACCCCTCCCTGCGGATCGGTAATGGTGACGATGGTGTTGTTAAAGGTACTCTGAATATGCGCTTGCCCACGCGGAATGTTCTTTCGTTCACGCCGCTTGCTCCGTTGTCGTTTGCCTTTTTGCGCCTTCTGTGGCATCCACCACTCCTTCTTCTGTTTGGTCTTCTGTTTGGTCTATCCGCTGTTCCCGCCACTCCTGGCGTTCCAGCCAATCCTACTTCCTGGTTGTCTTCTTCTTAATCCCGATTGCCTGGCCTTTGCGCCCGCGGCGTGTTCGGGCATTGGTGCGGGTGCGCTGCCCTCGCAGCGGCATACCCCGCCGGTGGCGCAACCCGCGGTAGCACCCGATGTCCATCAATCGTTTGATGTTCATCTGCACTTCGCGGCGCAAGTCCCCCTCCACGAGGTATTCACGCTCAACCACCTCGCGCAGGCGGCCCACTTCCTCCTCGGTCAGGTCGCGCACCCGTGTTTCGGGGTTGACCTGGGCCTTCCGAATGGCCTCTTTTCCATTCGAGGAGCCAATCCCATAGATATACGTAATGGATACTTCCAACTTCTTATTTCGTGGGATGTCTACTCCCGCAATGCGTGCCATGCACGTCCTCCACTTGTCCTATTGTCCTACCCTTGCCGCTGTTTGTGCTTGGGGGTCCGGCTGCAAATAACGCGGATAATCCCCTTGCGTTTGATAACCTTACAATACTCGCAGCGAGGTTTGACCGATGCTTGTACTTTCATACCTAATCAGACGCGCCCACCAGCCTGCACAGGCCCGATTGGTGGCGATGCGTCTTTTCCTCCTTTCTTCAACAATACCCAGGAGTGTTCATCAGGAGCAAGCAATCTCTTCCTCTTCCTACCCACTTCTCACTACTTGTAACGGTAGGTAATGCGTCCCCGATTCAAATCATAGGGAGACATTTCGACCAGCACGCGATCCCCTTTCAAAATGCGGATATAGTGCATTCGCATTTTGCCCGAAATATGAGCCAGCACCTCATGCCCGTTATCAAGCTCCACCCGAAACATTGCATTCGGCAGTGGCTCGGTGATCGTGCCTTCCATTTCAATGACATCTTTCTTTTTGGCCATTGCTGCCCCTGTCACCCCCTACACTTTATTCCCTTCTCAACATAGTATAGTACCACAAGATAGGCCCTCATGCCAGTGTTGCCTGGAACAATTTCTTACCGTTAGATTGCAGCAACCATTGCATTGGTGACAGCAGCAATATCTTGCTGCCCATCTATCTCGTGGAGTTTCCCTTTTTTTCGATAGTATTCAATGAGCGGTGTTGTTTGCTGAAAATAGACATCAAGGCGGTTTTGCACCGTTTCAACCGTATCATCGCGGCGTTGATAGAGCATGCCCCCGCAAACATCGCAGATTCCTTCCTGTTTGGGAGGATTGGAGTAAACATTAAATACGGCTCCGCAACTCTGGCAGGTTCGGCGGCCCACAATGCGCTCTGTCAACACCTCCTGGGGAACCTCTATGTAGATGACCGAATCAATTTGCTGGTTTTGCTCTGTGAGAGCCTGCTCCAGGGCCCGCACCTGCTCCACCGTGCGCGGGAAGCCATCGAAGATAACCCCCGTGGCACAATCCGGCTGGCTAATGCGCTCCTGGATCATCCCTATCACAATATCATCGGGCACCAGGTCGCCCCGGTCCATATATTCTTTCGCCTTCAGTCCCAGGGGGGTCTCATCGCGCAGAGCGGCCCGAAAGAGATCGCCGCTTGAGACATGCACCAGATTCTTCTTTTCGGCCAGCATTGCTGCCTGTGTTCCCTTGCCTGCGCCCGGAGGGCCCAGAAGAATGACATTCATTTTCTATCCTCTGCTTTTCTCGCTCTCTATCTACCCTGCTACCTGCTACCTGCTACCTGCTATTTGATAAAACTCTCATAATCGCGCATTGTGAGCTGGGCCTCAAGCTGCCGCATGGTATCAACCGCCACCCCGACCACAATAAGCAGGGCCGCCCCCCCCAGTCCTATCTGGATGCGGGTGATGGACTGGGTGATGAAGGGCAGAATGGCAACCAACCCCAGGAAGAGTGCGCCAGCAAGGGTGATGCGGTTGAGCACGCGGCTGAGATATTCCTCGGTGCGTTTGCCCGGACGAATACCCGGAATAAACCCGCCGTTTTTCTGGAGATTGTCGGGGATATTCTGCTGGCTAAAGAGCACAAGTGTGTAGAAATAGGTAAACCCGACGACCAGCAAGAAGAGCAACGCAATGTAGACAATGCCTCCGCCCGCACCAGTGGGGTTAAACGTTTTGTAGAAGAACCCGGCAATCATGTTGCCAATCCCTTCGCCTCCCTCGATGTAAAACCAGGAAGCCACAATGCCCGGAAAGATGATGATGCTCTGGGCAAAGATGAGCGGGATCATGCCGGCCATATTCACTTTGAGCGGAATATGGCTACTCTGCCCACCGTAGACACGGTTGCCGCGTACCCGCTTGGCGTATTGCACCGGCACACGGCGTTGGCCTTCTTGCACAAGCACAATGCCAACAATGGTGAACAACCCGATGACCAGAAACGCAATCAGCCCGATGGTTGTTTCGGCTCCGCCGGTCTGGCCTATCTCCAGTCCCTGGAGCACCAGCCCTGGCAGGCCCGACACAATACCTGCAAAAATAATAACGGAGATACCGTTTCCAATACCACGCTCGTTGATCTGCTCACCAAGCCAGACGAGCAGCATGGTCCCGGCGGTCATCGAAACAAGAATCGTAAATGTCGGGAAGAAATTGTCAACCAGATTGAATGGACTACGAAAGAGCGATTGGCCCGCTACATGCTGAAGGGCCTGCGTTTGCCCATAGGCCTGCAATGCTGCCAGCGGAATGGTCAACATGGTCTGGTAGCGGTTGAGTTTGATCCGCCCTTGCTCCCCTTCTTTCGACAACTCTTCGAGGGCCGGAATGAGCGGTTGGAGCAATTGCATAATGATGGTTGCAGTGATGTATGGGTATACGCCCATAGCGGCAACCGAAAAGTTTTGCAACGCGCCGCCAGAAAACATATTCAAAAGCTGCGTGAGCTGATTGCTTTGAATCTGCCGCTGCATCTCTTCGAGTGCAGAAGCATCAATGTTTGGCACCGGGATATTGGCGATGAGCCGAAAGAGCAGGATCATTCCCAATGTAAAGAGAATGCGCCCGCGCAAATCGGGCAATTTCCAGGCTCGGACCACCGCTTGCAACATGTTCATAACACCGTTCCCCCCTGCTTCTGGTTATTGGGCCGTTTCCGCTCCCGCTGATGTATTCCGCATACTGAGGTTGGGCCCACGGCTGCGGCTCGGTCGCTCCACAACCCACGGTAGCTCCACAACTTTCCCCCCCGCGGCCTCTATTTTTTGCCGCGCACTGGCGGAAAACTTGTGGGCATGCACTTCGAGTGGCTCGGAGACATCGCCTTCGCCAAGAATTTTTACCGGCTGGTCCTTTTTGCGGATCAGGCGGCTTTCTCGCAAAGCATCCGGAGTAACAACCTGTTCGTCCCTGGCCTGTGTCCACTCCGACAGGCTGGAGAGGTTGATAACCTGATATTCGATGCCCCAGATATTGGTAAACCCGCGCTTGAATGGCATCCGCTTGACCAGGCGGTTTTGCCCCCCCTCAAAGGTTCGGTAGGCTCCGCGCCCGGTGCGAGACTTCTGCCCCATCATCCCTTTGCCGGAGGTCTTGCCTTTGCCGGAGCCATGCCCTCGGCCAACACGCTTACTTTTTTTTCGCGACCCCGGGGCCGGGTGCAGGTCATGCAGTTTCATCCGCGCACCTCCTCCTCTTCATTTCCTTCTACTTCTTCCACATCAACCAGATGTTTTACTTTCTCAATCATCCCTCGCACGGGGAGATTATCTGGTTTTACCACGGTTTGATTGATTTTTCGTAGCCCAAGTGCAAACATGGTTTCTCGCTGGCTCCGACGGTAGCCAATCATACTTTTTTTGTAGGTAATCCGCAATTGTTTCATCCCGATACTCCCTCGCTCTGCGTGCTCTCCTTCTTGCGTCGCATTCGCATGCGGAGTTCGTGCGGGGTCAGGTCGCGCCGCCGTGCCATCTCTTCGAGCGAGACAAGCTCGCTGAGGGCTTTGTAGGTTGCCTTCACCACGTTGATAGGGTTATTGCTTCCATGCACTTTGGTCAAAATATCGCGGATACCGGCCACCTCAACCACCGGACGCATCCCACGCCCGGCGATAACACCAGTCCCAGGAGCAGCCGGGCGAATCATCACCTTCGAGGTGCCCGATTTTGTCACCACTTCGTGTGGAATGGTCGAATTGACCAGCGGTATCCGGATGATATTCTTCTTGGCCGCGTCCAACCCCTTGCGGATAGCGTCGGGCACTTCGGAAGCCTTGCCCATGCCAATCCCCACATGGCCCTTGCCATCGCCAACGACGACCACCGTGCTAAAGCTGAAACGACGGCCCCCCTTGACCACTTTGGCGACGCGGTTGATCTGGACAACGCGCTCTTCTAGCTCCAATTCATCTGCCTGTATTCGTGTTTTTGCCACATTCCCTCCCAACCAGGTCGGTTGTTTTTGCTAAAACGACAGTCCGCCCTCGCGGGCCCCCTCGGCCAGGGCCTGCACACGACCATGAAAACGGTAGCCGCCGCGGTCAAAGACGACCTTCGTTATGCCAGCCTTCTGGGCCCGTTCGGCCAGAACTTTGCCGACCACATGGGCCTGATCCCGTCGGCTCAACCCGGACATTTGCGCTTGCACATCTTTTTGCACGGTCGAAGCGGCCACCAGCGTATGGCCAATTGAATCATCTATCACCTGGGCGTAGATATGCAGGCCGCTACGGAAAACATTCAGGCGGGGGCGTTCGGTGGTGCCCTCCAGATACTTTCGGATACGAATATGTCGTTTGATACGTAACTCGCGTGATGTTTTTTTTGCCATTGCTCTCGCTCCTACTTCGCCTTGCCAGCCTTGCCAGCCTTGCGACGGATTTTCTCTTCTTTGTATTTCACGCCTTTGCCTTTGTATGGCTCTGGTGGGCGAAACCCACGCATCCGCGCCGCTTCCTGTCCCACCACTTCTTTGTTGATACCGTGAATCACAATATCCAGCGGGTCGTTGGCACTTTTCCTGTCTCCCACGCTGTAGCTCACATCTGGGGGCGGTTCCATCCGCACCGGGTGGGAGAAGCCAAGCTGAAGAACCAGCGTTTTTCCTTCCAGGGTGGCCCGATACCCCACCCCGTTAATCTGCATTTCCCGCTTCCAACCCTCGGTGACACCCACAACCATGTTGTAGAGCAGGGTGCGGGTTAGCCCGTGGAGCGAGCGATGAAGTTTCTGGTCGGATGGGCGTTGCACGCGCAACATGCCATCTTCCTGAACAATTTGCATATCGGCATGCAACTTGCGCGAAAGTTGCCCCTTCGGGCCTTTCACCGTCACCAGATTTCCTGGCTCAATCGTCAATTGTACCCCGGCGGGTACTGGTATCGGTTGTTTCCCAATCCGTGACATCAGGACACCTCTCTCATCCTAATTCAATCCAGACATTTTTAACCACACGTCCTGCCATATGTCTTGCCCAGGTATTACCACACGTAGCATAATACCTCGCCCCCGACCTGTTCCTGCCAGGCCTCATGTCCTGCGAGGACTCCTTTGGACGTTGAGAGGATGCTTACTCCCAGACCGCCCCGCACCCGCGGAATGTCGGTTCGTTTGGTATAGATACGCAGTCCTGGCCGGCTCACGCGCTTCAGCCCGGTGATGACCGGCTGCTGGTCGTTGGTATATTTCAGGGTAAGAACGATTTTCTGGCGGGGTTCGCCCGGTTCAATTTGATAATCTCTGATAAATCCTTCACGCTTGAGAATATCTGCGATGGCCAACTTTATTTTTGATGCGGGGATAGTGACGGTCCCCTGCCGGGCCATGCACGCATTCCGAATGCGCGTCAACATATCGCCAATCGGGTCGCTTATACTCACGACAATCCTCCTTCACACGCACGAGAAAAGTCTTTAGATTGAAAATAATGTTACCAGCTCGCCTTGACGACTCCCGGAATGAGGCCCTTCAGGGCGTGCTCACGGAAGCAAATACGGCACATTCCAAACTTGCGAATGTAGGCCCGCGAGCGGCCACATATCTTACATCTGTGATATTGACGAACCGGGTATTTCTGCGTCCGTTGTGCCTTGACAATGAGACTTTTCTTTGCCAACAGTTTCCTCCTTACGGCGGGGTCTCGTTTCCCCTAATCACGGAATGGCATCCCAAAACGACGGAGAAGCGCGTATCCCTGTGCGTCATCAGGAGCCGTCGTTACAATTGCAACTTCAAGCCCGCGAATTTTATCTACTTTATCATAGTTGATTTCCGGAAAGACAATTTGTTCGCGCAGACCAACGCTATAGTTGCCGCGTCCATCAAACGCCCGGCGGCTGATGCCGCGGAAGTCGCGGATGCGTGGCAGGGCCAGGTTGATCATGCGGTCGAGAAACTCATACATCCGTCGCCCGCGCAGCGTGACCGTTGCGCCAATCGGCATGCCCTGACGCACCTTGAAGCCGGCAATCGAACGCTTGGCACGGGTGATGACGGGCTTTTGTCCGGTAATCTGCGCGAGATCGGACACGGCGGCATCCAGGGATTTGGCATTTTGTATTGCTTCCCCAACACCGATATTGAGCACGATTTTTTCCAATCGTGGCACCTGCATAATCGTTTTTAACCCCAGTTCTTGCATCAAAGCCGGGGCGATTTCCTGCTGGTATTTTTCTTTCAGTCGTGCCACCATACGCTTTCACCTCTCAATCTCTTTGCTCTGGTATATCCGCGTCGCAGGCTTTGCAGTAGCGAACTTTGCGCGGACGGCCCTTGTGGTCCAGTTCGTCGAGAAACCGTTTGCCGGTGCGAGAAGCGCGGTGACAGATTGGGCAGATGAGCATGACGTTTGAGGCATCGAGCGGGGCTTCCATTTCCACGCGCCCGCCGGGTTTGCCCGGCCCCCGCGACCGCATATGGCGAACAATAACGTTCAGCCCTTCGATCACGACGCGCCGTTCTTTGGGGATGGCTTGCTTGATGCGCCCTCGTTGGCCTTTGTTTTTGCCAGAAATAACCAGCACTTCGTCTCCACGTCTGATATGCATTACAACACCTCCGGCGCAAGCGACACGATTTTCATAAAGGCTTTTTCCCGTAGTTCGCGGGCCACCGGGCCAAAGATACGGGTTCCACGGGGGTTGTTGCTGTCGCGCCCCACAATAACCGCGGCGTTATCATCAAAGCGAATATGCGACCCATCGGGGCGGCCATACTCTTTTGCCGTGCGAACTATGACGGCTCGTACCACTTCGCCCTTTTTGATGGCACTGCCCGGTGTTGCCACTTTGACGGTGGCGACGATAATATCGCCAACGCGCCCATACTTTATCCGCGAGCCGCCCAGCACCCGAATGCACAAAATTTCTTTGGCTCCGGTATTATCGGCGACTTTCAGGCGAGTTTCTTGCCGTATCATTGCTATACCTCCTCGCCACGTTTGACGATTTCTATCACCAGCCAGTTTTTGGTTTTGCTCAATGGGCGCGTTTCTTCAATCCGCACCATATCGCCAATCTGACAGGTATTTTCTTCGTCGTGAGCATGAAACTTTTTGCTCTTGCGAATAATTTTGCGGT
This sequence comes from Chloroflexaceae bacterium, assembly GCA_034436975.1. GTDB lineage: Bacteria > Chloroflexota > Chloroflexia > Chloroflexales > Chloroflexaceae > JAAUSY01. The sequence continues at coordinate 14,242 of DAOTUE010000087.1, read as the reverse complement.
ACAGCGGGTGGGGTTTGAGATATTCTACAACCACCACGACCGTTTTTTGCATTTTGTTGCTGACGACGCGACCTAGTTTGGTCTGCCGACGGCCCTCTGTCGCTTCCATTGTTGCTTCGACTCCTCGTTCTGTTTGCTGGTCTGTTTGCCTGCTGCGCTCAGTTTTTTGCTCTTATGCGTCTTCTTCCAGTTCGGCGAGTTTTTCCAGTTCTTCCATCTCCTCAAACAGTTCTCGTTCGCGCAAGATGGTTTTGATGCGGGCAATGTCACGGCGCACTTGCCGCGGGCGGGAGGTATTGGTCATTTTGCCCATCACCCGCTGAAAGCGCAGATTGAATAGTTCTTTGTAGTTTTCCTGGAGCATCTCGTGCAATTTTGTTTCATCCAGGCTGCGGAGTTCACGCGCTTTCATTCTGTCGCTCCCCCTTCGTCTTCGCGGCCAATGATTTTGCATTGGATGGGGAGTTTCTGGGCGGCTCGCCGCATTGCTTCCATCGCCAACTCTTCGCGCACGCCGCCCAGTTCAAACATGATGCGCCCGGCTTTGACGACGGCGACCCAGTATTCAACCGATCCCTTGCCCCCACCCATACGGGTTTCCGCGGGCTTCTGAGTAATCGGCTTGTCGGGAAAAATGCGAATCCACACTTTTCCACCACGCTTGACATACCCGGTAATCGCTCGCCGGGCTGCTTCTATCTGGCGGCTGGTAATCCAGGTATTTTCGAGGGCCATCAACCCGTAGTCGCCAAAGACAACGGTATTGCCCCGGTAGGACAGGCCTCCTTGATACCCGCCACGTTGTTGTTTTCGGTATTTCACTCGTTTGGGCATTAACATGCGCTCTTCTCCTCGAAATTGTCAGGACATAGTAGCCAGGACATGGTTAGCTTCGGGGCCGTGTATCAGCCACCTGCGATCCCCCTGGTTGATTGGGGAAGACCTCGCCTTTATAAATCCACACTTTTACTCCGATGCGGCCATAGGTGGTGTGGGCATGCACCTGGGCGTAGTCAATGTCGGCACGGAGGGTATGGCGAGGGACACGCCCATCGCTCTCGTAGGCGATGCGGGCCATTTCGGCTCCGCCCAGGCGGCCTGCGCAGCGCACCCGGACCCCCTGTGCGCCGAGGCGCATGGCTCGTTGGACGGCCTGTTTCATGGCTCGCTTATACGAGACGCGCTTGTTAATTTGCTCGGCGATACTTTCTGCCACAAGCTGGGCATCCATTTCTGGTTGATGGATTTCCTGGATGTTGAGTTTCACTTTTTTGCCCCGCGTGCTCCGTTCCAGCGAGTTTTTTAGAATGTCTACGTTTGCTCCGCGTTTGCCAATGACGATGCCGGGTTTGGCGGTATACACGGTCACTTCGACTTTGTTTGCCGAACGCTCTATCTCAACCCGCGAGACTCCAGCATTTTGCAGTTCTTTCGCTATCACGTTTCGCAGGGCAATATCTTCGTGGAGCAGGTCGGTATAGCCTGGCTCCGAAAACCATTTGCTCTGCCAGTCTTTGATATAGCCCAGTCGAAATCCTATTGGATGAACTTTTCTTCCCACACCCTGTCTCCTCAGTAATCTTCGCCATCATCAACGATGACGGTAATATGGGTCGTTGGCCTGTGGATGATATTCAGCCGTCCACGCGCTCGCGGCATATATCGCCGCAATCGCGGTCCCTGGTCTGCGTAGATCGTCTTGACAACCAGATCATCTGGCTCCATTCCAAAATTTGTTTCCGCATTGGCGGCAGCCGATTTTATGGTGCGAGCCACTTCGACCGCGGCCCGCTGGGGCAAATACTTTAAGATAGCCAGGGCTTGCTGGACGTGCTTCCCCCGCACCAGGTCCATCACCTGGCGCACCTTTTGCGGGGAAATGCGGACATACTTTGTTACTGCTTTTGCCTGCATAGTCTGCCACCCTTTATTTCATTTTGCCGCGTTTGTCTGCTTTTTTTCCGCCATGACCGCGGAACATGCGCGTCGGGGCAAATTCACCCAGTTTGTGCCCCACCATGTTTTCCGATATGTAGATGGGGACATGCCGCCGCCCGTCGTGTACGGCGATGGTATGCCCTACCATCTGTGGAAAGATGGTAGAAGCCCGCGACCATGTTCGCAATACTCGCTTTTCATTCGCCCGGTTCATTTCCTCAATGCGCCCCAGCAGGCGAATATCCACATAGGGGCCTTTTTTTGAAGAACGTGACATGGCTTCCTCTTTCCCGTTTTCTGTTACCTATTTTCGCCGCCGTACAATAAATCGGTCGGTCCGCGGGTTGTGTCGGGTCTTTTTGCCCAGCGCAACTTTGCCCCACTTTGTTTTGGGGGGCATGCCGCGGGGGGCCCGCCCTTCGCCGCCGCCGTGCGGGTGGTCGTTCGGGTTCATCACCGAGCCACGCACCGTGGGCCGACGGCCCAGCCAGCGGTTGCGACCAGCTTTTCCAATCCGCACATTTTGATGATCCACGTTGCCAACCTGTCCGATGGTAGCCATACATTCCAGGTGGACTCTGCGGCTTTCGCCCGAAGGCAGGCGAACAATGCCATAGTCGCCTTCTTTGGCCATCAGTTGTGCTGCATTGCCCGCACTCCGCACCATAACCCCACCGCGCCCGATCTCTAGCTCAATGTTGTGTATCTGGGAGCCGAGCGGAATGTTTCGCATCGGCAGGGCGTTTCCTGCACGAATGTCGGCTTCTGACCCGCTCATCACCTGATCGCCCACTTTCAAGCCAACGGGGGCCAGGATATACCGTTTTTCGCCATCCACATAGTGGAGCAAGGCAATTCGTGCGCTTCGGTTCGGGTCGTATTCAATGGCTGCGACCTTGGCCGGGATGCCCGTTTTATTGCGTTTGAAATCTATGATGCGGTACTGGCGTTTGTGTCCGCCCCCGCGGTGGCGCGTTGTCACGCGCCCGTTGTTGTTGCGCCCCGCCTGTTTTCGCAATGGCTCGGTCAGGCTCGGTTCGGGCTTTTTCTTTGTTATCTCTTCAAATGTTGAGACAGAAGCGTTTCTCCGCCCTGCCGATGTTGGTTTATATCGTCGAATAGCCATATTGCCCCCAGACCATGCAGCCTCCTGCGGAGACCACACACCACCTCGCTAATCCTTCGCGCTATATTCCAAAATCGAGAAGTTCACCTTCGGCAAGCGTGACAATAGCTTTTTTCCAGTTACTGGTATACCCAAACTGGTCGCGCCCACGCCGTTTCCGCTTACCGCGAACATTCATCGTATGCACTCGTTCAACCGTTACTTCAAAGATATTTTCTACGGCCCGCTTGATCTGTTCCTTTGTCGCCTTTGGTGTCACCTCAAAGCAGTATTTGTTCGCTTCCATCAAGGCGGTATTTTTCTCTGTAATGAGCGGGCGTATGATGATCTGATAGTCGTTCATCATTCCTCTGCTTTCTGCTTATCGGGTGTTGCCCGCTGTGGTTTTTCGTCGTCTTCGATGTCGTCGTCGTCTTCGATGTCGTCGTCAATCGGCAGTATTTCCTGGTCGGGGTCGTAGCTTCCATCGCCCAGGTAGCTTTCGACAATATCAACGGCATTTCGCAACATAAGAATGTTGTCGAAACGCAGCAGGTCCCGCACATTCAGATAGTGGGAAAGGAGCGTTTCGACATGGGGCAGATTGCGTGATGAACGCCAGATAATGTCGTTTTTGCTATCGAGCACGATGAGTGTTTTCCCATCGAGACCGTGGTTTTCAAGCATATCAAGGATGTCTCTCGTGCGTGGCTCATCAAGTTCCAGCGCGTCTACAAAACGTATCTGTGCGGCGGCCTGCTTTGCCGAGAGGGCCGAGCGCACGGCCAGGCGGCGCATTTTGCGCGGCATCTTTTGCTCGTATGAGCGGGGGTGCGGCCCGTGGGCCACGCCTCCCCCCCGCCGGTGTGGGGCGCGGTTCGATCCCTGGCGAGCGCGGCCGGTCCCCTTCTGCCGATAGAGTTTTCTGGTGCTCCCACGAACCTCGCCACGTCCGCGGGTGTCCTGGGTGCCCTGACGAGCATTGGCAAGCTGCCGGAGCAATGCCTGGTGCATCACTGCCGTATTCGGCTCTATCCCGAAAACATAGTCGCTTACGTCGAACATCCCGATACGCTTCCCACTTTGATTGTAGAGATCAACTTTCATAGCTCTCCCGCCCAACACTGTCGCGCTATTTCTTTGCTTTTACGGCGTGCTTTATTTCGACCAACCCTTTGTTTGGTCCGGGTACTGCCCCCCGCACAAGGAGCAGGTTTTTTTCGGGGATAACCTCAATAACTTCAAGATTTTGTACGGTCTGACGTTTGTTGCCCATCCGCCCGGCCATACGTTGCCCCTTCCAGACTTTGCTTGGTGCCGTCCCGCCGCCGATGGAGCCGGGGGCCCGGTGGCGGTCGCTTTGCCCGTGGGTTTTCGGGCCGCCGCGGAATCCGTGGCGTTTGACAACGCCGGCAAAGCCGCGACCCTTTGTTTTGCCCACAACATCCACCTTCTGCCCCACCTGGAACATATCCACCTTGAGGATGTCTCCCACGGAATACTCGGATGCTCCCGATGCTCCCGATGCTCCCGATGCTCCCGATGGTCCACCCGATGGTCCATCGGATGGAAACTCGCGCAGGCGGCGCACCATTGCTCCTGCTTCTTTCAGGTGTCCTTGTTGCGGGCGGCTCAGCTTCCGCGGCGGGGTTTGCTCAAAGCCCACCTGAATAGCCTCGTAGCCATCCCGCTCCTGTGTGCGAATCTGTGTCACCACACAGGGACCGGCCTCAATGACCGTCACGGGAACGGCTTCGCCCGCCTCGTTAAACACCTGTGTCATCCCGATTTTGCGTCCTAAAAAACCCCTGATCATCGCACTCCCATCCCTCCTGTGTGTCCTGCACGTTCTGGCTTTTCTTCAGGAAACATGGCGATTCAAACGTCGGTGAAATACCTGTTTCGGTTTTCAATACCAACCCTTCTCGCTTCTTCTCCCCACCACACGCTGATCACAACTTGATCTCTATATCCACCCCCGCAGGGAGGTTGAGTTTCATCAAGGCATTGATGGTTTGTTGACTGGGATCAACCACATCAATCAATCGTTTGTGTGTCCGAACTTCAAATTGTTCCTGTGAGTCTTTGTCAATAAAATTTGACCGTATGACGCTGAAACGTTCGATGCGGGTAGGCAATGGCACCGGCCCTGCCACGAGTGCGCCCGTTCGTTCGGCGGCCTCTACGATTTGCCGCGCCGACTGGTCAAGAATCTTATGATCATATGCCTTGAGGCGAATACGAACCTTTTGTTTCGCCATGCTGTGCTCCCATGTCTCCTAACACTACAAGTGCAACTTCACGATAATACCAATCAATTGTTGCTTTTCCGCCTTTTCCCGTTTTCAAAGAGCAATAAGAAAAAGAGCAATGATAATGCTTGCGTTGATGCGTTACCCATTTGCCGACCAGGATGCATACAGCCCACAGGAGAGCGCATGTCCTGCTGATGTGTCGTTTAGAACAAGTTCGCCTGCCGCAATGCTTCCGGCTCCGGCATACGGGCGCATCGCCTGGTTCAGCACGGTCAGGAGGGTCAGCGATGAAAATGTTGTTGCATAGGCGTTTATCAGAAACCCTGCTGGCTGCTCATGCAAAATACGGGTACAATCGGCTACCAGCGTTGGCAGCGATTCGTGAAGTCGCCAGACTTCCCCCTTCGGGCCGCGCCCGAACACTGGCGGGTCCATCATAATCAGGTCGTAGCGCGAACCCCGCCGTTGCTCACGCCGGACAAATTTGAGCACATCGTCTGTTATCCAACGGATTGGATACTCAAGCAATCCCGATGCTTCCTGGTTGTCGCGGGCCCATCGGATGGCCGGGCGCGATGCATCCACATGGCACACTCGCGCCTCTGCGCGGGCTGCAACCAGCGTGGCCAGCCCGGTATAGCCAAACAATACAAGAACTTCTGGCTTCCGGTGCTGCACCAACCGAAGTTGCCGCGTTATCCACGGCCACCACACACTATGCTCCGGAAAGACCCCCGTATGACGAAACGGGGTCAGCCTGGCCCAGAAGCGCATCCCGTCGTGGTGGAGCAACCATTGCTCAGGGATGGGGCGGTGCTGGTTCCATTGCCCCGGCCCCTCGTCGCTCCCCCCGCGCTCAAAGAACGCATCGGCCTGTTCCCACTCGTGCGCGGGTCGTCCTGGCGACCAGATGGCCTGTGTTTCCGGGCGTACCAGCGTATAGGCTCCAAATCGTTCCCATTTTTTGCCGTTGCCCGTATCAAGCAGTTCATAGTCGTTCCAGGGAGGCGGCGAGAGCACCGCCAGTTCCGCACCCACCCCGCGCCTATCCTCCTTGCCTCCTGGCGATAATCTCCTGGGCTAGATGCTCTGGGAGCGGCTCGTAGTGCGAGAACTCCATTGAGGATGTTGCTCGCCCCTGCGTGGACGAACGGAGATCGGTTGTATAGCCAAACATGGTTGCCAGCGGCACAACAGCGCGGACAATCTGATCGGTTGCCCGCACGTCCATTCCTTCGACGCGCCCACGGCGGGAGTTTATCTCGCCAAGCACTGCGCCGAGAAACTCCTCCGGGGTCACAACTTCCAGCTTCATAATCGGCTCAAGGATGATAGGACGCGCTTTGCGGACCCCATCTTTGAGAGCCATCGAACCGGCAATCTTAAACGCCATTTCCGAGGAGTCTACTTCGTGGTAGGAGCCATCGTAGAGCGTCACTTTGAGATCAACCACCGGGTAGCCAGCCATCACGCCGGTTTGCATGGCTTCTTTCATCCCGTGTTCAACGGCGGGAATGTACTCTTTGGGAATAACCCCGCCGACAATGGCATTGACAAACTCGAAGCCGCCACCCGGCTCCAGCGGTTCCATCTTGACCTTGACATGCCCATACTGCCCCTTGCCGCCCGACTGTCGCACAAATCGCGCTTCGACATCGGCGGGTTGCGAGATAGCCTCGCGGTAGGAGACCTGGGGCTTGCCCTGGTTTGCTTCCACCTTGAACTCGCGGCGCATCCGGTCTACCAGCACTTCCAGGTGAAGTTCGCCCATGCCTTTGATGAGGGTCTGCCCGGTTTCCGCGTCGGTGTAGACGCGGAATGTCGGGTCTTCCTCGCTCAGGCGGCCAAGCGCAATACTGAGTTTATCCTGGTCGGCTTTGGTTTTTGGCTCAATGGCCAGCTCGATCACTGGTTCCGGGAAACGAATAGTTTCAAGAATAATCGGGTTATCCTGCTCGCAGAGGGTGTCGCCTGTAAAACTTTGCTTGGGCCCGACCATTGCTGCAATGTCGCCCGCGTAGACCTCTTTAATATCCTCGCGGTGGTTGGCGTGCATCTGGAGCAACCGACCCACACGCTCGCGCTGGTTGCGGGCCGTATTGAGCACATAGCTCCCGGTTTCCATTTTGCCCGAATAGGCGCGGAAATAGGCCAGCTTCCCAACGTAGGGGTCAGACACCACTTTGAAGACCAGCGCAGAAAACGGCTCGTCATCGCTGGGGCCGCGGCTTATTGGTTCGGGTTCATCTCCCTCTTTCAGGGGGAGATGCCCCTGTACGGGCGGACGTTCCACGGGTGAGGGGAGATAATCCACAATGGCATCGAGCAATTTCTGCACGCCTTTGTTCTTCAGGGCTGAACCACACAGAACGGGGACGAGTTTGTTTTCGATAACCGCATTGCGGAGACCACGTTTCAAATCCTCAATGCCCAGTTCTACCCCTTCGAGGTAGAGCAACGTCAGTTCATCATCTGTTTCGGCAATGGCTTCGATCATCTCGTGGCGGGCCTTCTCAACCTCTGCGACCATTGCTTCGGGAACGGGAACAATCTCGCGTTGCTTCCCAAGTTCGTCAGTAAAGATGACGGCGTTGTTTTCGATGAGATCAACCACGCCCTTGAAGGTATCTTCGGAGCCAACCGGAAGTTGGATAGGCACGGGTTTTGCCCCCAGGCGGTCTTTGATCATCTGGATAGTTCGCTCAAAGTTTGCGCCCACACGGTCCATCTTGTTGACAAAGCAGATACGGGGAACAAGATATTTGTTGGCCTGCCGCCAGACGGTTTCCGATTGCGGCTCGACTCCGGCGACAGCATCGAAAACAACCACGCCCCCATCGAGCACGCGCAACGAACGCTCCACCTCAACCGTAAAGTCTACGTGTCCAGGAGTATCAATAATGTTGACCCGGTGATCATTCCAGGAAGCCGTTGTCGCAGCAGAGGTAATGGTAATCCCGCGTTCCTGCTCCTGCGGCATCCAGTCCATAACCGCTGTCCCTTCATGCACCTCACCTATCTTATAGGTGCGTCCGGTGTAGAAGAGGACGCGCTCCGTCGTTGTCGTTTTCCCGGCATCAATGTGGGCAATAATGCCAATGTTCCGTATTCGTTCTATTGGTACCTGGCGTGGCATACCTTGCTTTTCTCCCTCTCACTCACAAGCTATGTATCGCAAGAACATCACAAACGACCATAATGAGCGAAAGCACGATTGGATTCTGCCATTTTATGCACATCTTCTTTTCGTTTAATGGTAGAGCCGGTGTTGTTGTAGGCATCCATCAACTCGGCCGCAAGCCGTTCGTAGAGTGGTTTGCCTGTGCGGCCCCGCGCCGAACGCAGAATCCAGCGAATAGCCAGGGAAGTCCGACGGTCGCTCCGGACCTCCACAGGGACCTGGTAGGTTGCGCCGCCGACCCGTCGTGGTTTCACTTCGATAGAAGGGCTGGCATTCCGAAGGGCCTGCTCCATCACCTCCAGCGGTTCGCGCTTGAGGCGTTCGGCCGCGTGGTTCATCGCCTTGTAGACAATCCGTTCGGCCAGCGTCTTTTTCCCCCGTTGCATAACCTTATTGATAAACTGCTGAACCAACATGCTATTGTACACCGCATCTGGTGAAACATCACGACGGACAAATCTGGCTCTCCGTGGCATACTCTCATCCTCACTTCGCTACCCAACCCATAGTTGGATTGTTTCTCACCATACTCCTGATCTGGCTCCTGACCTGATACCCTACCGCCGCTTGGTGGCCTGACCCGATTTTTTCGTTCCATACTTGGAACGCCCTTGCTTGCGGTTTGAAACACCTTGCGTGTCGAGCGTCCCGCGGACAATGTGATAGCGCACCCCTGGAAGGTCCTTCACCCTTCCCCCACGAATAAGCACAACGGAGTGTTCTTGCAGGTTGTGCCCTTCGCCCGGAATGTAGGCGGTGACTTCCATACGGTTGGAGAGGCGCACACGCGCTATTTTTCGCAAGGCCGAGTTTGGCTTCTTCGGGGTCACGGTACTTACTTTTGTGCAGACACCGCGCTTTTGCGGCGACCCGCCCCCGCGTCGAAGTTTCCCTTTCAGCGAGTTGTAATTAAATCGTAATGCTGGTGCTTTGGTCTTTTTCGTTACTGGCTTGCGCGGTTTCCGTATCAACTGATTGATCGTTGGCATACCCTGTGCCCCCACTCTAAATAACCCGAAATATCGCTAATTTTCTGAATAAAAAAATGACCCGCCCCTTCTGGCTACGCATTTCCTCGCGCCTGAGATTGGGCGTTTGAATGTATATCTTGACCTGTGTTATGCACTTCTGCACAACGAGAAGGAATTATATCATGAGTATCACCACAAGTCAAATGACCGCAGAACTGGAAAATCCTAACGGTTCCCAGGAAGGGGCAAAATTGCCCTGACCGCGTGGTATAATTGGGAAGTTCCGCTGGTCGGGCTAACGGAAAACGCGGAGAGCGACAGATGCGCTTTCCTGATGTGAGAGAATGTGGAGGCAACCGTATGGGGAATTATGTAGCGACAGGGAACCCGCCGTTTATCAACGAGAAGCTCTCGATTGCAGAATGGAACGAGTACGTCTCAAGCTATGATTTTGGCTCTATCCCGCCGAGCCGCGTGGTGTTGCACCATACCTGGCGGCCAACGGTCGCCCAGTGGAAAGGGCTAACCACGATGAAGGGGATGCAAAAGTTTTATGCCAGCAAGGGGTGGACCGCCGCCCCCCACATCTACGCCGGGCCCGATGGGATATGGCTGGCAACCCCGATGCGCGATGTTGGCATCCACGCGGGCCGGGGAAATTCGGGCATATGGAACGGCAAATGGTCCTATTCGATAGGGCTGGAGATGGTTGGAAACTATGACCACGAGCGGCCGGGCGGGGCCGTGTGGGAAAATTCAAAAGCGGTGCTTGGGGGATTGTCGAAGCGACTCGGCATCGCTCCCCGCAACCTCATCTACTTCCACCGCGATTTCAGCACGAAAAGCTGCCCCGGCTGGGCCGTTACCAAAGAGTGGGTGTGGGGAGAAGTTGAAGCCTGGGTCAACAACGCCACGCCCCCGGCCCCGCCACCAAAAGGAGACATTGGCACCCCCACACCCGATGTGGAGTTGCTCATGGAGAGTTTGCTCGATGCAAGCTACCAGCGCGGGGGGGGCTATTCGAGCGAACTGGCTTTTCATCAATACGCGGTTGAAAACGGTATGGGGGTACCCCTCGCTATGGCAGATCGGGTGCAGGTGGATGGCAAGGAGTATACCTTTCAGCCGTTCGCCCGCGATACGCTCTTCTGCGAGGTGCCGAAGTGGGGCGAAGTTCAGAAACTTGGCGACCTGCTTGGCGGGAGCATTCCCCCTTCCGGGTTGGGGCGGGTTCTGCTCGAAGCAAGCTACAAGGCCTGTGGGACCACCTTCCACCCCGAATGGGCCTTCCACCAGTATGCAATGAGCGCAAAAATCGGCCCACCTGTGGGCGAAAGCAGCAAAATCTCGGTAGACGGTAAGGAATATGCCTACCAGGCCTTCGCCGTAGACACGCTCTACAATGTTGTTCCAAACTGGGGTGATATTCAGCAGCTCAGCCGCCTGAGCAACGCGACCGACCCCGCCACGGTGCGCCTCCGCGATGCGTTGCTGGCCGCCACCTACCGCAGCGGCGGAGCCACCTACCATCCCGATTGGGCCTTTCACCAGATAGCGCGGACGCTCAACAACGGTGCCGGCATCGGTACGCCGCTCTCCAAGTCCTACCAGATAGATGTGAGCGGAGCGAAATACGCTATCCAGGTGTATGCACTGGACACGCTCTACAACAAGGTTCCCGACTGGAGCGACGTGAAGCGACTGAGCGAACTTGCCCAGGCAAAGGGAGTCTCGTTTGCTGCGCCCGGCTTTGCCTTCGATGTGAGCGCAGATGCCCGCTGGGAGCCAGAAGACCATCCGTCCCATCAGATTATCCAGTATGAACCGGCGGCAACCTCATTCAGCGAGCGCAAGGGGGTACCGGTGGCAATGGTCATCATCACAGAGGACACTGGCCGTGCTGAAGAAACCCTCGAACGAATGACGACCATTGGCGCACGGTTCAGCACCCACTACTACATCACGCTTGAGGGGAGCATCTACCAGCTTGTAGACGAACAGCATGCCGCATGGCACAGCGGCATGACCACATTGAGCGGGGTCTGGTTCAACCTCAACCGTATCAGCATTGGCGTGATGATTGAAGGGTTGCCCGATGATGAGGAGAAAAATGAGGAGCACCCCGAAAGCCAGGTAGATGCACTACGCTGGCTGCTGCATGACCTGATAGAACGGCACAACCTGGGCCCGAACGATGTTGTGCTAAGTGGCTCACTCGCCACAAGCAAGGAGATTATGCCCGTGCGCGTGATGCTGGAGGACGTGTTCGCCTGATACCAGAGAGAACGACATGCAAGACAGAGTTCTGGGAATCATCTACACGTTGGCCCTGGTTGCGAAGAGGCTGTTTCAGCAAGTGACCAGGGCGCAGGGACTCGGGGTTCGCGGGCTGGTGGTGCGCGGCGACGAGGTGTTGCTGGTGCGCCACCGCGCTGGCGTGCTCCCCTGGGGGTTGCCCGGCGGGGCTGTGGCCCCCCACGAAACCCTGCAAGAGGCAGTCCAGCGCGAAGTGTTGGAAGAGAGCGGGTGCCGGGTGCAAGTCGAACATCTCCACGGCGTATTCTCCAGCACTATCGGCGGGTTTCGCGATTGCGTCATTGTCTTTGTGTGTACCCCACTCAGTACCCTTCAGCCGCCAGTACACGATATTGAAATTGCCGAAGCCCGCTACGTCCCCCTGCAATCGCCCCATCCGGGCACCAGTAGCGATACCTGGCACTACATCGCCGGCTACTTGCGCGGAGAAAGAGCCGTCGTCGGCAGTATTGGAGAATAATATGCCCTATACCCCGGTTCTTGCAACGCTTGGCTATGTGCTCTCGCCCGATGGAAAATCGGTGTTGATGATGCACCGCAACACCCGCCCCGACGACGAACACTACGGCAAATACAATGGCCTGGGCGGAAAAGTGGAACCTCACGAAAACATTGTAAGTGCAATGCAGCGCGAAATCCACGAAGAGGCCGGCATCGAAGCCCTGGATATGGTGTTGCGCGGCTCCATCAACTGGCCAGAGTTTGGGACCTATAGCCGCAACTGGGTTGGCTTCATCTTCCGTATTGACCGCTGGCGTGGCACCCCCACCAACCAGACCAATGAAGGCACGCTCGAATGGGTGGCAATGGACAACCTTCTGGACCTGAACCTGTGGCCCGGAGACCGCTATTTCCTGCCGCTGGTGTTCAGCGAAGACCCGCGCCAATTTCATGGCATGATGCGTTATCATGAGGGACAGCCAGTATTCTGGGAGTATACGCTCATTTGAAAAAGAAGCAGCAGGAATTGAAAAACAGGAATTGAACCGAAATTATGCTTGATATAAAACTTCTGCGAGAACAACCGGCATGGGTCAAAGAGCAGCTTGCCCGCACCGGCACCGATGGGGAAATTGTAGATCGCGCTCTGGCCTTCGATGAGCAGCGGCGCACGCTGTTGCAAGAGGTGGAGACGCTCAAGGCAGAGCGCAACGCTGTATCGAAACAAATTGGCAAGATGAAAGACGCAGCCGAGCGCGACAAACGCATTGCCGACATGCGCGAGGTGGGCGACCGCATCGCCGCGCTGGATAGTCAGGTAGCCGAAATAGAAACGCAGCAAACCAGCACCCTGCTGGAGATACGCAACCTCCCCCGCCCCGATGTCCCCGACGGACCAGACGAAGATGCCAACATCGTCATCTCTCAGGAAGGCGAGCCGGCGGAGATGGAGTTTGAGCCGAAACCCCACTGGGAACTGGGCGAAGCCCTGGGTATCATTGACTTCGAGCGCGGGGTCAAACTGGCGGGGTCGCGCTTCTATGTGCTCCGCGGGGCCGGGGCGCGACTCCAGCGGGCCCTCATCCAGTGGTTTCTCGATTTCCACGTTCAGCAGGGCTACCAGGAAACCTATCTCCCCTTTGTCGTCAAAGAGCATTGTATGCGCGGGGCGGGGCAGTTGCCCAAATTCCGCGACAACCTCTACCGCGATGAGGACGCGGGGTTGTGGCTTGTGCCCACGGCAGAGGTGCCGCTGACCAACCTCTACGCCGATGAAATCCTCAGCAATGAGCAACTTCCCATCCACCTGTGCGCCTATACCCCCTGCTTCCGCCGTGAGCAGATGAGCGCAGGGCGCGATGTACGGGGCATCAAGCGTGGGCACCAGTTCGACAAAGTGGAGATGTACAAATTTGTCCACCCGGAGCAGAGCGACACCGAACTTGAGCGGATGCGGCAGGATGCCGAGGCAACCTGCCGGGCCCTCGCCATCCCCTTTCGCACCAAGCTGCTCTGCACGGGCGACATTGGCTTTGCCGCTGTCAAAACCTACGACCTGGAGCTATGGGCACCGGGACAACAAGAGTGGCTGGAGGTTAGCTCGGTCAGCAACGTCGAAGCGTTCCAGGCGCGGCGGGCCAATATCCGCTACCGCCCGGAGACGGAAGCAAAGCCGGAGTTTGTCCACACGCTCAACGGGTCGGGCCTGGGCGTGCCACGGACGATTATTGCCATTCTGGAAAACTACCAGCAGCCCGACGGGAGCATTGTTGTGCCCGATGTATTGCGCCCCTACCTGGGAGGGATAGAGCGCATTTTCTGAGTATGGCCTGCGTGTCAACAGCCACCTGCTGAAGCAGGTGGCTCGCCCTCGCCCGAAGGCAGGGCTTCAGGGGAGGTTGACAACTCCCCACGGCTCCGTAGAACCGTATAGCGATTGCGAATAATGTTCGCTTGTACAGGTGCAAAGCTGTTGGCTCTCCTTGCAGAGAGTGCCTTGTACAACAGTCTAGCACACTCATTCAGTCGTGACAAC
>DAOTUE010000086.1:0-6650 GCA_034436975.1 Chloroflexaceae bacterium | reverse complement strand
GAGCGAAGCCCTGGTGCTCTACTATGGCGAACAGACCGACCAGAAATTCACTGGCACCTGGAAGCCATACCTGGAGTTTGCCTGGGGCGGCACCAACAACACCAACAACGACAAGCACACTGCAAACACCACGCTGACGCTGCCCGAACCATTGCCCGAAACGCAGGATGTCTATGTCCGTATCGCCATTATGGAGCTGGACAAAGGCACCCGTATCGGAGTCATCCGCGCCAGGGCCGGCGGGCAGGAAGCCACAGAGGTTATCCTGAACGGTCCGGAGTCTGGCGATATGTACCAGATGAACATTGTGGATCTGGTCATTGAGGATGTGCCAGCCGGCACGAGCGAGGTTGTCGCCGAAGTCTACTCACCTGAGAACCTCGGCGACGACCAGAAGTCCAACAGCGGGAGTGCATTGGAGAATTGGCGCGATGAGATTGAGGACCGGATGCAAGATCCAGACACGCAGCGCGACGATTACTACCACGGCGACTCGTTCTTCATGGTCGGTGCGACAGCCTGGTATGCCTGTGCACTGACCGATGCGGAACAGACCGCCACGGCCGAAGCTCCCACGAACACACCAACCAATACGCCAGAACCAACGCCAACCACGGAGCGTGTCACTGAGGACCTGCAAGTTCTCTACACCTTCCAGGAAGGCAGCGGATCGAGCGTGGTGGACCGTGCGGAAGTGGGCAATGCGCTCAACCTGAGCCTGAACTCCGGCTACACCTGGGGCGATGGCTACCTGACGCTGAACAACGCCCGCATCCAGTCGGGGTCGAAAGCGAACGCAATACGCAACGCAGCAAAAGATTCCGACGCAGTGACCATCGAAGCCTGGGTCAAGCCAGCCAGCGCAAGCCAGCAAGGGCCAGCCCGTATCTTCACAATGTCGGAAGACACCAACAAGGAGCGCAACTTCACCCTGGGGCAGGGGTCAAATGGCGGTAGCGCAAGCAACCAGTACGTTATGCGCCTGCGTGACTCCAGTTCAGAATACGACTATCTGGAAACTGGTAGTGGAACGGCAACAACCGGTCTCCAGCACGTGGTCTTCACCTATGACAATGGCGCAGCGACGTTCTACATTGACGGAACACAAGTTGCGAGCAAAAACATGGGTGGAAACCTCAACGACTGGAGCAACTACTACCTGACGCTCGGCAACGAGTATCAGGACAACGACGGAACCCGCATCTGGAATGGGGATGTCTACCTGGTTGCCGTCTACACGAAGGCTCTCTCGGCCGCGGAAGTTCAGACGAACTACAACGCCGGGGCAACCTATACGAAGTAGGCGGTATCGGGCGGGGGGGTTGCTCCGGTAGCCCCCCCACAGGACGAACCAGCCCGGTCTGATGTTCGTGACGGAGCGGAACCCGCCGCTGTCTGCCACCCTCCGGGGTGGGGGCAGGGCGGGTTTCGTGTCTTTGTCTCACCTTTCCCAAAAATTGGGATTTACACCAACATAAGAACCTGGTATGCTACAAACGGAGTATTGCAACAAACAGGTATGCTCCCGACGGAGCATCACAACAAACTGGCGTTTTTCAGGTTAAGGAGGTAAGAATGCAAACGAAGTCATCATTGTGGCACCGGCGGCAACGACGAACCATCTCACTCGTGTTTCTGTTGAGCCTGGTTGTTCTGCTGCTAAATGGAGTTTCTGGGCCGGAATCCGCTACGGCAGAGGAGCCGGGCGAGGGCCCGCCTGTGGTCAGCACGGCCGTGGTGAGCACGGAGACCGTCTCCCCCTCGCAGGCAGCCTATGTTCGTGTTTTACGAGAATATCAAGATGTTGAAATAGATTTTTCCAACAAGAGCGATTTCCGGCTAACTGCCGTCTCTACGCGGGAGGAAGACGACGACTACTCCCCCCGGTTTACCGATGAGCCGGGTGCAGTGCAACTTCTGCCCGTCATCGCCCTCGATCCCTTTGAATCCACAAACGAACAATCGCAACTCCCTGTCTATCTCAACGATATGGGCGTGGCCGCACTCGGAAAATATCTCTTTGTCATCGGGGGGTACAAACGGATAGGAGAAGGTGAAACCATTACCAGTGAGCAAACTGACGAAGTGCTGGTAGCCGAAGTCAACCAGCGCACCGGCCAGCTCAACGTACCGACCGGTTCCGACACCGCCTGGGAATTCGACGACCCGCTGCCAACCGTCTGGACAAATGACCCCGGCTACAGAAACCCCCAGGGCGATCCCGATAAAGAAGGCGAGTTTACCTGGTCGGAAGGAAAGTGGACTGATTTTGCCCCCGTGAGCCAGGTTTCTTCGCCCGCTGTCGTCGCTGTGCCAAAATCGGCAAGCCAGCCCAACAGCGGCTACCTCTACATCATTGGCGGCATCGTAAAGCCTGGCTTCGAGCATTCCAGCACAGACTCAGTCCCCAGTGCCAGAGTACAGATTGGCAGGGTGGAAAATGGCGATATTGTTGAATGGTTCTACGAAGATCAGCCCGAGGATGCAATAGATAAAACGGCCATGATCCCCAGTCCTGTTGAAGGAGAGGAAGGACAATCCTATGGCCTGGCCAGAGCATCGGCCCTGAGCTTTACCACCGTAGACAATCGAACTTTTCTCTACCTGGTAGGGGGAGAACACCTCATCCCGAACCGGGTTCACCATTCTAATTACGTCTTCTATGCCGAAGTGAATAAACAGAATGGACGGCTCTACAAACCAGGCAGCAACCTCTCTGAGGAAGGCTGGGAAGTGATACGAAAAACGGACGGAAGCGGAGAACTTGTCAATATCCCCACCCCTCCGGAGAGTAGCAACCGCGAAAAGATGGGGTTGTGGAGTGCTTCGACCATCATTGGCTCATCCTCCCAGGGAGACGCACTCTATGTCATTGGTGGCGAACGGCTCAGAGGCGAAGAGGATGATCCCTACAGCTACAGCAACGCAGTCTACCGCGCACCTATTATCAATGAACACGGCAATGATGACAACGGCAAACTCGTTTGGGATGACTGGAAAGGCACGCTTCCCTCCGGCCCGCTCTTTGATATGGGCATTGCGAGCTATGGTCTCAGCGTCTATCTCACGGGCGGTGTCTCGACCGACGCTAATGGCCGCCCCCAACAACCCAACGGCGACGTTCTGATTAGTTTTATCAACGAAGACCTGACAATGGGCCCGGAAGGGCAGACCTTCTACGCCCTGCCACAAAAAGAAGGCGACCCGCCGCCCCTCCTCCGCACCCGCGCCAACCACGGCATGGCCGAGGTCCGGGCTGTCGGAGCAGGCAGCGTCCAGGCCTTTGTCTACGCCATTGCCGGCCACAGCAGCAATCTTGAGAGCGAAAAAGAC
Source organism: Chloroflexaceae bacterium (assembly GCA_034436975.1). Classification (GTDB taxonomy): domain Bacteria; phylum Chloroflexota; class Chloroflexia; order Chloroflexales; family Chloroflexaceae; genus JAAUSY01. The sequence goes on along the minus strand of DAOTUE010000086.1, from coordinate 3,317 downwards.
CCCGATGACCCCCATTCCAACCAGAATACCAATACCGTCCTCTTTAGCAAAGTAGACCTTGCCAACCAGAGCAGCATCTTCCCCTCCTATGGCTGGTATTATTCGCCCAGGGTGGATACGATGCTGGGGCCCGACGGCGAAGAAACCGACCTGGTCAACCTGGAAGGTCTCTACTGGTCGGCGGCCGTAAGCCGCACACAGGAAATCACCACCGATATTGGGCTGGAATACCGCGTTGCCCACGGTTCGTGCGATACCATCGCCTTTGACGAAGAGGACTGGACTGCGTTTGATGGAACCAACATCAACGCAACATTTTCGCAGCCCGGCAGCAATATCGCTACCTTGCGATCCGAAGACATCCAGAACCTGCGGGAAAAACGGGCCTGTTTTCAATATCGGGCCCGCCTGACCACGAACGACCCGGAAGTTACCCCCCTGTTGCTCAACACCCATCTTGTCGTCAGCACGGAGAAAGTTCCCGACCTGTACGGAGAAATACGAGTGGCTGGTCTTGAAAACGGCATGAATATGGATGTTGAAATCAGGAATCTCTACCAGAACGATGTGGAGAAAACCCTCGATGCCGAATTTGGGAGCGGAAAATCGAAAAAGATTTTCATTGACCTGTTCCTGTTTGTGCCGGGAGAAGATGCAAGGCCGCTGCAATCGCTGACATTCCCCGTCATTGGCGATGATCCGCTGAAAGATATTGATGCAGATTTACACCTCTACGCTCAGATAGACAAAAGTCTCTTGGATGCAGGCGCGTCCTTCCCCGACCCGCCCGAAGACCAGGGGCAGTGGAACAATGAGGCGACAATGTGGCACGACACGGAGACCAGTCAGCCCATTACCCGGACGCTGAGCGAAGTTCTCGACGACCCGAAATATGCCGTCACCGGGTTCTACACCGCGTGTCTTGCTGTAGACTCCTACGTTGCCGCGGATGATGCCATTGAATGGGGCAATACGGGCTATGTTGGCGAGGGCGATGAAAACAACAACCTTCGCTGCTGGGAGATTGACCGCGAAACTGAAGTTTCTATTGTTGCAGATGATGCTGAAGACAGGAGAGCCTATGAAAAGGACGAGCAACCAGGTGGGTTTATCATTTCTCGAAACAACTCGCCCGATAGAGAACTCGCGGTTAATTTTGGCATTGAGGGGACTGCAACCTATGGAGAAGACTATGTATTTGGCGATGGAGTCGAAGACGATCCGATTACGAATAATGGGGAGATCGGGCAGGTGATCATTCCCGCCAACGAACGATCCGTTTCGTTTATCTTTACGCCAATAGATGACGAGCTGTCGGAAGGCCATGAAACTGTCTTGCTACGGTTGTGGACTGGCAGCTACATACTCGTGCGTGACAAAGGCGATGCAACCGAATTGATCTATGATGATGATTGGTTCGTCTTTTTGCCAAAAGTCCTCCGCTAACCTCTGTTTGCTGTGCGTTCCCTATTGAGCGAAATTCCCCACTCCCTTCGCTCACCACGATGGGAGTGGGGGTGTTTGTTTCCTGGTAATTTATTGCAGAACCGTTACAAAACAGGAAAATTCCCGCGATTCGCTCCGCGTATGTGCTATAATTATGAAGCATTGAGCGGTTGTGCTCTACCAGATAGCAAGAACCAAAGATAAACGATGCAAGATGTGATCAGTATTAAAGGGCATAAAGATAGCCTGCGGGTCATAATAGACGAAGCCGCCGAATGGCCAGCCGTTGTGGTTGCCTTGCGGGAACAACTTGAGCAGTCGGGCAGTTTTTTTGCAGGCGCACGGTTGATCATCGAAGTTGGCGACCGCCAGATTGAAGAGCAACAACTGGGAGAAGCCCTGGCTATTATGGAGCACTACGGGCTACGGCCCGATGCGCTGGCCGCCACCACCCGCGAAGGACGCAACGCCGCTCGCGCCGCCGGGTTGATAACCCGCCCGATGTCATCGCCAAAGCCGCCGTCGGAACCATCACCCGAAGGTGGGGCCCTGCTGGTGTGCCGGACGCTCCATTCGGGGCAGGTTGTGCGCCACCAGGGGCCCATTACCCTGATTGGCGATGTCAACCCCGGAGCGCAAGTCATTGCTGGCGGGAGTGTTGTGATATGGGGGCGACTGCGCGGGCTGGTGCATGCAGGCGTGTTTGGCGATGAAATGGCTCTCGTCTGTGCGCTCGACCTGCGCCCGACACAGCTTCGGATCGCCAGCCTGATTGCCCGAACTCCGGATGGTACAGCAAGCAGTGTCCCAGAAATAGCCCGCATTGAACAGGATTGTATTGTTGTGGAATCATGGGACATGTTTAAGAGAGGGCCAGGAAAAACAGAACGGTGAACAGGTACGAGTTGCTTGAGAGCAACAACAGCCACGATCTTCTGGGTTCGGTTTCTCCTGTTTGTCCGCTCAAAGAAATGGAGTAGGGAACGTGCGTGTCATAACCATAACGTCTGGAAAAGGTGGAGTCGGCAAAACAACAACGACGGCCAATCTTGGCACGGCCCTGGCTCTGCAAGGGGCAAAAGTTGTCGTTGTTGATGCCGATATTGGCTTGCGGAATCTCGATGTGGTCATGGGAGTAGAAAACCGCATTGTCTACGATCTGGTTGATGTTGTCGAAGGACGGGCCCGCTTGCGACAGGCCTTGATAAAAGATAAGCGGGTGAGCGAACTCTACCTGCTTCCTGCCGCGCAAACCCGCGACAAAGATTCGGTTAGCTCCGAGGATATAGTTGCCTTGATTGGTCAGATGCGAACCGAATTCGACTTTGTTCTCATTGATAGCCCGGCGGGAATAGAAGGGGGGTTTCGCAATGCGATTGCCGGCGCAGATGAGGTTCTCATTGTCACCACGCCGGAGGTTTCCTCGGTGCGCGATGCGGACCGTGTTGTCGGACTGGTTGAAGCCGCCGAAAAAGGCCCCCCCCGCCTTATCATCAACCGTATCAAGCCGCGCCTGGTCCATCGGGGCGAAATGCTTTCAATGGAAGAAGTTGTGGAAATCCTGGCGATTGCTCCTATCGGAGTCATTCCCGAAGATGAGTCCATTCTGGCCTCGACGAACCGGGGAGAAGCAGTAGTTTTCAATCAGCAATCGCAGGCCCGCCAGGCCTTTCTCAATATCGCCCGGCGTATTGCTGGCGAAGATGTTCCCTTTATAGATTTTCACCAGCAGCAAGGGGTGTTAGATAGACTGCTTGGTGTATTTGGGCGGCGGTGAGCAACACCACAACACAATGCCATTGTCTGGTCTGGCATCCGAATCCGTTGAAACACTGGTTGAAACACTGGTTGAAACACTGGTTGAAACACTG
>DAOTUE010000085.1:0-20538 GCA_034436975.1 Chloroflexaceae bacterium | reverse complement strand
AGCAACTGCTCGGAGCCAGCGTTCCGAAACTGCTCACAGCTAAACTCATAGAGTCTTCTGGCTTGCTGGAGTTTCCCACGTCCAAGCATCACCAGAGCCAGGTTGTTGGATGTACGCGCCTGTCCTATCACATCGCCCACATTTTCGCTAATCTGGAGGCTCCGTTCATAACATTGGATAGCATCTTGCCAACGTCCTGCCTGCTCGTAGGTTGCCCCCAGATCGTTCAAGGCTCCCTGCAACCCCGGCAGATGGTTGATCTGTTCAAACAAGGTGCTGGCCTGTTCAAGAACAGGGATGCTCCGGGCAAAATCCCCCTGCTCGGCGCGGATATTGCCAATACGGAGCAGGGCCTGGGCCTCGTCGGGGATATTTTCCAGATAATCGGCAATGGTCCGCGCTGTCTCGGCCCACTCCAGCGATTGCTCAAATTCTCCCTGGCTGTAGAAGATACGCGCACTGAGCAGATAACAGCGAGCCAGCTCATTGTGGGTTTCCGTTGTGGCCTGATCCATTCCCTGCTTCAGCAACCAGAACGCCTGCTCATAGTCGCCCCGTTGCTCGTAGAGCGTGGCAATATGGCGGTGCAACCGCACGAGCGTATTGGCAATTTCCGAGCGCAGCAGATCTCGCCGCTTTGTTGAGAGGAGGGGATATTGGGGCAGGTCAATAGAACGTATTTGCTGCAAGGCTTCCCGATAGGCTGCTTCCGCCTGTTCTCCCTCTCCAAGCAGGGCATGAATATAGCCGCTTCGCTCGTGGATTTCGGACACGAGCAAGGGGAGCGGGCAGACCGGCAGCAGCAACGGAGCATCCCCTTTCCCCTTGCCGCTTCCCTCTTCCCCGTCACCCTTCCTGGTCTCAACCGGTGTTGCCCTGGCTTGCTGCTCAATACGGGGAGCAATATCTGGCGCAATCTCTAGCAGGGCCAGGGCTTCTCGATTGGCATACCGTTTTTGCGCCTGTATCCCGGCCTCGCGGTGGTAGAAAAAGGCCAGCATCCACTCCTCAGCCAGGAGATAGTGCCGGGCCAGCACGGCCAGCGTCTCATTGCGGTGTCCAAAGCTGACTGTTTCGATACACCGCGCCACCTGCCGGTGCAGCTCGCGGCGGCGGACAAAGAGAATCCCCTCGTAGGCAACATCGCGCAGCAGCGAATGGCGAAAGAAGTAGGAGATCTCAATTTTTTGCTCATCGGGCAAAATGATGTCGGACTTGATCAGCGAACGCAAGCCCGGCTCCAGGGGGATAGGGTTGCTATACACCCCTTCGAGAATGGGATACTGAAACCGCCGACCAATGACCGACGCATCCTGCACAATTTCATAGCACGGTTCATCCAGCCGGTCCAGGCGGGCAAAGAGCAACCCTTCGATGCTGGAAGGCACTGCAAGTTCCTGCAGTGGTTGCGTCAGCACCCAGGCCCCCTGTTCATTTCGCGCCAGCGCATTTGAGGCCACAAGGGCCCGCACCAGTTCTTCAATGAAAAAGGGGTTGCCCTGGGTACGCTCCAGCAGTGGCAGCACCTCTGAGGGGGAGGGACCATTGAGAATCGCCTCCAACAACCGCGCACTCTCATTGCTTTCAAGATCGTTAAGCTGAATGCGTGTTGTTGTTGGCAAACTGGCCCAGGGTTCGGCAATGGGCGGTTCGGGGCGATAGTTCAATATGAGCAATAAGGGACTCTTTTCGGTCAGGCGCGAGAGATGGTCCAGGAGCTCCAGCGAGGAAGCATCGGCCCATTGAATGTTTTCAAACGTTATCACCAGGGGACGCTCCCCGGATGCCCCCACGACAATTTCCGCCAGCAACTCTTGCAAACGACTGTGGCGTTGTTCAAGGCTCAACGCCTGCGTGAGCGGAGTGTCGGGCAGCGAAAGAGGCCACACATCATTGAGCAGGGGCAAAAAGCGGAACAACTCCGGCGCAAGCTGTTTGATCCTGCTTTCCAACAGGTGAACCAGGTCAGGGGTGGGATCGTATTTCCCTATTCGCCTCCCCCCATCGTTCTCACCGGTCTCCTGTGCCCTTCCCATCCCAAGCAACTGGCGCAACACCCCTCGAACAGCCGCATAGGGCGTACTCTGTTCGTAGCTCTGGCAGTCATTGAGAGAAACCTGAAACTCCTGCAATTGCCTGGTCTGCTCAAGCGAATGGATAAGCTCTTCCGTCAGCCGCGTTTTCCCAATGCCGGCCTCGCCTACCAGGGCCAGGGTTCGTCCCGCTCCTTGCAAGGCCTTGAGGGACTCCTTTTTCAAGCGGGCCAGGAGTGTATCGCGCCCAACCAGCGGCGAACGTCCCCCCTCTCGTGTGAATGAGGGCACCACCTGCCTGCGCTCAAAGGCGTGGAGGGCCCGCGACGGAATCACCGGGGCCGACAACCCCTTGAGTTTGAGCGGCTGCTGCTCTACAACAGCAACATACCGATCTACCGCTGCACGGGTGGATGGTGAAAGCAAAATCGCTCCATCCTCTGTTGCAGCCATCAGGCGAGCTGCCAGATTGACTGTTGACCCCATCACGGTATACTCATAGCGATGCTCGCCTCCCACCCGTCCCGCAAACACCGTCCCTGTATTGATACCGATACGCTGCTTGAGCGATATGGGAGAGGTGAGATTGCCCTGTGCATCGGTGGGGGGCACCACACTGTTGCTCTTCAAGAATGCGTCTATCTCCTGGTTTGCTTCTGTACGAGCCGTTTCTAGCTCCAGCGCACAGCGCACCGCCCGCAGCGGGTCATCTTCGTGTGCGGTTGGGGCCCCAAAGAGCACCATCAGCTTATCCCCGTGGGTATACATATCCACCTTGTTGACAATGCCATCATAGCGGTGGACCACCGCCTGAGCACGCCAGAAGTATGCATTGAGGATAGCCGCAGCCAGCGGAGCATCATCCCCCACAAGCTGCAGGAGCGCGCTGAAGTTGTGGAAGTTTGCAAAGAGCACGGTAACGGGGCGAAACTCGCCCATCTCAAACACATCGGGATCGAGAAAGCGACGCGGCAGGTGGCGGACCAGGTAGGGGCGAAGTGCGGCTACCTCCGTGGCAAGCCGCTCCAGCGTCTCAATATCGTCGGGCCCTTCCGTTGCAATGGGAATATTTGCCACAGCGGGCAATTGCACATCGGGTAGCGCACTGATGCGTTGAAACCCCGCTCGGCGTGGAGTTAGACTGGCCCCTTCGAGCAGCATGGCTGTGTGGTCGGAGATGACGACTTCGCCAGGGGCAGCTATCTCCTGGGCCGTCGCCACACGGTTGACCTCTGGCCCCGTGATAACCAGCTCAATATGGTTGCTGTCGCCAACTTCGGCGGCAAACACCTTGCCACTATGTACCCCCACCCGCAAGCGCAGGCGAAACGTTCCCTTGCGCGTTTGGAGCGCGGCGAAGTTTTCCATACGCTCCTGCATAGCGAGCGCGGCGAGCGTTGCTGCGGCCGCATGTCCCGGACCAAGCGTTCTGGCATCGAAGAAAGCGGTCAGCGCATCGCCACCAAATTTCAGAAGCATTCCCTGTTGGGCCAGCACTTCGGCAACGAGCGTGTCGAAAAGCTGGTTGACAACCATACTCACCTCTTCAGACCCTTGCTTGCCGAGGGTGCTGAGCTGTTCCGAGAGCGAGGTGAAGCCACTGAGGTCGGCAAAAAGCAGGCTCCCATCCCAAAATTCGCCACTCACGCGGCCAGGGTCGGGGTTTTCCAGTTGCCTGGACACCAGCCGGAGGGGGATGTATGCGGCGCAGGCGCGGAGTATCTGGCGGAGATTTTCGGCCAGGGTGCGGCGCACGAGCGGCGGCAGATCGTGTTCCTGGGTAAGGAGCACTTTTTGAGCATCGTCCAGATGCTCATGCAGACAGAGAGGAGAAAACTGGCTCATTCAGACCTCGGTAGGAAACTCCCTGACCCGCTCCAGATCGTGGCGCGCAAGAAGTTTCTTAAATATGTGCTCGGCCTGCTGGATAAGGGGAGCGATACGCTCGGTTTGCCCCTGAGCGCGAGCCGACCAGGCCTGCCAGTAGAGCACTTTCCCCAGTTCGTAGCGGTTATCAAGCTGCTCCAGCATCCTGTAGCTGTGGGTCAGGTGGGCTTCAGCAACAACAAAATCGCTGGTGTGCAGAGCAACCTGTCCCATCACGCGGGAAATAATCGCTTCTTCCCCCACCATACCGAGGTCCTGGGAGATAGCCAATGACTGACTGGCGTATTCTCTGGCCTGACTGGCATCGTCGAGGGCGAGCGTGGCTTCGGCCGCCAACCGCAGAGCTTTGGGAAGAATGTTGCGGGCGCGGAGCCGTTCCAACGATGCGATACTCACACGGAGAAGGTGGTACGCATCTCGTGGCTTCCCTTGCAAGAGCAACACCTCACCATTGTTGCAGCCCGTTATAGCCAACCCGATAAGCGAACCAATGCGCCCGAACTGCCCGCTACTGTACTGGTAGAGTTCTGACGCAAGCTGGAGTTCCCCGCGGTGGACCATCACGGTTGCCAGATTGTTTGAGGTGTGGGCCATGCCCGCCACATCGCCAATGTTCTCGCTTATCTGCAAACTCTGGTGATAACATTTGACAGCATCGCGCCAGCGTCCGTTGTCGTGGTAGGCATCGCCCAGGTTTTTGAGCACATCCCCCAACCGGTTGGCATCTTTCATCTGGTCGAGCAGTGTCCGTGCCTGCTCCAGCGCGGCAATCCCCTGGCCCAGTTCCCCACGATCTTTCCAGAGATTGCCCATCAGCAGGTGGGCGAGGGCCTGGTCGCTCGTGTCGCCCACCTCCTCCGCCACCGAAAGCCCCAGGCGGGCCCAGTCCAGCGATTTTTCATACGCACCCTGGTGCTTGTAGAGGCTGGCTCCGAGCAAATAGTAGCGGGCCAGTTCCTCACGGTTATCGGTTGTGGCGATGACCAACCCCCGCACCACCCACGAGAAGGCTGTCTCATAGTCGGCCCGGTGTTCGTAGCTCCGGGCGATGAGACGGTGCAACCGCACAACATGCTGGCAAACCTTTGCATCAAGATCAGGACACCCTATCCGCTCAAGATCCTGCGTGTCTTGCGTTTCTTTGTAGGACTCATAGGCTTTTCGGGTAGTGTTGGCCAGGTCGAGACCCTCCTGGTATTTCGCCTCCGATTGTTCGTACTGGCCCATCAAAATCAGGAGATCGCCCACTCGTTCGTAGAGTTCGAGGATCTGGATAATGATAGGGGAGAGGGGGCAGGGGGGGGGGACAAGCAGGCCCGTTTTGCGGCTACGCCCGCCATTGTTTGGCTTGCCCGTCCGTTCCTGCTCCAGAATGTGTGGCACCATATCCAGCGCAGTGGTAAAGAGTTCCAACGCCTCCTGGTTGGCGTAGCGATGCTGCGCCTCAATGCCAGCAGCCAGGTTGTAGCGAAAAGCGGGTTCCCACTCTTCCGCCAGCGTATAGTGGCGGGTTAGCTCCACCAGGCTTTCGTCGAGGTGGTCGGCACTCAGAGCCTCGATACGATGGGCCACGCGCCGGTGCAGTTCGCGTCGTTGGGAATAGAGAATCCCCTCGTAAGCAACATCGCGCAACATGGCGTGGCGAAAGAAGTAGGTAGGCGCATCATCCAGAGACGGGCTTCGTTCGTCGGCAACAAGAATATCCAGATTGGCGAGGTGTTGGAGCCGCTCCTGGAGCATATCTGGATCTTTGTAGATTCCTTCGAGAATGCGGTAGGAGGGGCGGTAGCCAATGACCGAGGCAACCTGGACCAGTTCATATGCGGCTTCGTCGAGCTGGTCCAGGCGCGCCATAATCAACCCTTCGATGCTAGAAGGGATCGCCACTTGGTCGGGGGGACGGGTGAGCTGCCACTCTCCCCGCTTGTTGGTAATCAATGCACCGGACGCAACCAGGGCATGCACCAGTTCCTCAATGAAAAAGGGGTTTCCCTGGGTGCGCTCCAGCATCGGCAGCATTTCCGGCGGAGGGGGACTACTGAGCATCCCCTCCAACATGGCAACCCCCTGTTCGGACGATAGCTCTTCCAGGGAGAGGACACAGGAGGCGGTTTCGGCGGTCTCCCCCTCTTCCGGCAGGGGAAGCAATCGCGAAAGCAGCACAATGAATATGGGAGTCGTGGAAATTGCCGTGGCGAGACGGTTGAGCAGCTCACGCGAGGCATAGTCTATCCATTGAACATCGTCAAGGACAAGCAATATCGGCTCTTCTTCCGCTGCACCGAGAATGGTTTTGATGACCAGTTCTTGCAGGCGGCTGTGGCGTTGTTCCGGGTGGAGCGAACGAGTAAGGGGCGTTTCGGTAATGGGAACGCCAAGCACGTCGGAGAGCACCGGCACAAAATGAGAAACCTCCGGGGCAAGTTTTTCGACCCGGGCCAGAATGTGTTGCTCTGACGTGGGATGCTCCTCTTCTCCCTGTGTTTCCCGATGTGTTTCGCGTCCCAGGCCAAACAGTTGTTGCAAGGGGCCCCGCAGGGTAATATAGGGAAAATTCTGTTTGAACGATTGGCCGCCACCGGTATATATCTGAAACTGAGGGACGGCATCGGGCGTATCCGGGGCAATGCTCAGGAGCACCAGCTTCTGGACAAAGGCTTCAACTAGGCGGGTTTTGCCTATTCCTACATCGCCAGCAAGGGTTAGCAATCGCCCCTTGCCGTGGAGCGCATCGCGGGCCTGTGCGAGCAACCTCTCTAGCTCAGTTTCGCGTCCCACAAGCGGGGCCCGTTGCAGCGTGTTGCGGGCGTGGAGGGGAGGAATGTATTCGCCCTCCAGCGCACGGGCCGGAATGATAGGCTCGGCAATGCCCTTGACAAAGAGGGGCGCATCTTCAACCGTGGCGATGTGGCGTTCGATGGCACTTCGGGTGGTGGGGGAGACCAGGATGGTATTTTCGCTGGAGACTTCCATCAAGCGGGCCGACAGATTGACGGCGGGGCCCATCACCGTATACTCATAGCGGTTGCTCCCGCCAACCCGCCCGGCAAACACCGTATCGGTATTGATGCCGATGCGTTGCCGAAGTAGCGGGATCGGAGCCGAAGCATCGGTGGGTGGCGTATCCTGCAAGTGAGCCTTCGGGGGTGATGTATCGGGGAGCGAAACCCGGTTATGGGTCTCTTCTTGCTCCTTCGCATCGCCAATCACCAGGTCGGCTATCAGGTTGGCTATCTCGCGGTTGGCCTCTTCCAGCGCAGTTTTCAGATCAAAGGCGCAATGCACCGCCCGCAGCGGGTCATCCTCGTGGGCACCGGGGGCCCCGAAGAGGGCCATCAACTTGTCGCCGTGGGTATACATATCAACTTTATTGATAATTCCCCCATAGGCATGCACGATATTCTGAGCACGGCAAAAATAGGCATTGAGGATAGCGGTTGCAAGTGTTGCATCTTCGCCAGGCAACGTGAGGAGTGTGCTAAAATCGAAAAAATTGGCAAACAGCACGCTCACCGGGCGAAACTCTCCCATTTCAGAAGTTGTAGTGACATCGAGATACCGTCGCGGCAGTCCGCACACGAGGTAGGGGCGCAGGGCCGCAACCTGTCGGGCCATCCGTTCCAGCGTGGGCATATCCACATCGCGGGAGCCCGGTGGCTCTTCGGGGTGTTGCCACTGTGGGAGCGTGATGGCCGGCAGCGATATAACCTGGAAAAACCCGTGTCCTCTGGGGATGAGCTTTGCTTTGAAGAGGAGGCGGGCTGTCTGCTCAGAAATGACGACTTCACCGGGCGCGGCTATGTGCTGGGCCTGCGCCACGTGGTTGACTTCGGGCCCCGTGATGACCAGCTCAATATGGTTGTTGTCGCCCACTTCGGCGGCAAACACCTTGCCGCTATGCACCCCGACGCGCAGACGAAGCCGAAAACTGCCTGCTCGCGTCTCCAGGGCAGCAAACGCCTCTTCCATGTTCCACTGCATCGCCAGGGCGGCCAGGGTTGCTGCGCTGGCATGCGTCACCCCTAGCGTTTCCTCATCAAAGAAGGCAATGAGCGCATCGCCGCCAAACTTGAGCAACTCGCCGCGATGTTCGAGAACCTCCTCCACAAGAGCATTAAACAGCTCATTGACAACCGCGCTCACCTCCTCGGCCCCCTGTTTGCCAAGCACACTGAGCCGCTCGCAAAACGCGGTAAACCCGCTCAAATCGGCAAACAACAAACTCCCCCGCCAGAACGCGCCCCGGACGCGCCCCGGCACCGGCTGCGCCAGTTGTGCGTGGAGCAACCGCGAGGGAATATAGGCCGCGCAGGCGTTGAGTTCGCGTTGGAGTTCCGCTGCTATCTCCACGCGCTTTTCGGGTTCCATCTCCGTGGCCCGGCTGAGGTATTCGTCAAGATCTGGCGGAAGCGGTTGTTGTATTGCTCCATTCATATTTCATATTCAAGTCTGGTTATGTTGTGAGTATCACCATATCATCTCGGTGGACAATTTCAGGGCCATAGGCATAGCCCAGGGTGCTGGCTATCTGCGATGAATGCAACCCTTTGATGAGAAGGACATCGGCTGCTCGATACTGGCTGATGCCGCGGGCTATCTCCTGCCCATCGGAGTTGTAGATGCGGATCGTCTGCCCGCGGTCGAAGTCGCCTTCGACGGCCAGGATGCCCGCCGGCAGGAGGCTTCTCCCCTCGTGGGTCAGCGCGTGGTTGGCTCCAGCATCAACGACCACGCGGCTATGGCGCACGGTTTCCGCCAGTATCCAGCGTTTGCGAGATTCCAGGTTGCTCACGCTGGTGGGGAAGCGGGTCCCCAGTGGTTCGTTTCTCGCAACTCGCAAGACACTATCTGGCTCGTTCCCGTTGGCAATGACAACCGTTGTGCCGGAGCGCGTCGCCAGGTCTGCAGCGTGAATTTTTGTTTGCATCCCGCCAGTGCCACGATGGGTGCCGCTCCCTCCCGCAATATCCCAGATACGCTCATCAATCTGATCAACCGTGCTGATGAGGGTTGCCGCAGGATCTTTGCGCGGGTCGGCATTGTATAGCCCGTCAATATCGGTCAGGATGAGCAACAGGTCGGCATCTACCAGGTTGGCTACCAGGGCGGAGAGCGTGTCGTTGTCGCCAACGCGAAGCTCATTGGTTGCAACGGCATCGTTTTCATTGATAACCGGCACAATTCCGTATTCCAGCGAATGCAACAGCGTGTTCCGCGCATTGAGATAGTGGCGGCGGTCGTGCAGGTCGCCGCGGGTCAGCAATGCCTGCGCCACGTTCAAGCCGTAGATTTCAAAAAATTGTTCGTAGAGATGCATCAGGCGGCTTTGCCCCACAGCGGCAAGAACCTGTTTGAATGAGACGCTTGCATGTTTGTTGCGCTGCTGGCGAGGAGGGAAGCCCATCCGCTCCCACCCGGCGGCAACGGCCCCGGAAGAGACCAGGATAACCTGGCTCCCCTGCGCCTGCAACGCGGCGACCTGCCGGGCTATATCCACAATAAATGGGCGATACAACTGGTCGGTGCCAGCCGTGAGCACACTGGTCCCAATCTTGATAATCATTCGGTCCGGGGGCGACGATGCTGCTGGACTCGTCGTATCTGACTTCATAGCTACCGGCTCTTTGTTTTTCTGCTACCGTTGAAAAGGCCACGATAGGGCTTCACGTTCCCATTGTACCACAGTCTTATCAAGAAAAAATGAACACATGATCGCTCCTGGCCGGTTTCTTCCCATATTCCATCTGCTTGTGAATCATGAACGTATGAGAAACGCAATTCGGTTGAGGCGAGAGGCAATGTGATAGCCAATCTTTAGCCAATCTTGCACAAGACCAGGGAATGTTATAGAGAAAACTGTGATGCGGGCTATCGGGCCCCCTTGCTATCGGCCAGTTGCGTCGGGTATAATGAGGTGTGGTGTTGTGCGAGGAGGGGAAGAAAATTAAGGAAAGAAAAACTCATGATGAACTGGTTGAAAAAATTCTTTGGTGACAACGAAAAGAAAGTATGGCAGCGATACCGCCCGTTCGTTGAGCAGATCAATGCGCTGGAAGCGCACTACCAGCAGCTCTCCGATGCGGAGCTACGCGAGCAGACCGACCTCTTCCGGTTGCGTCTGAGCGAGGGCGAAACGCTTGATGATCTGCTGCCCGAAGCGTTTGCCACGGTGCGCGAGGCTTCGGTGCGAACTATCGGCATGCGCCATTACGACGTGCAGCTTATCGGTGGCGTGGTGCTGCACCAGGGACGCATTGCCGAAATGAAAACCGGCGAAGGAAAAACGCTGGTTGCGACCCTCCCCCTCTATCTCAATGCCCTCACGGGAGAGGGGGCACACCTTGTCACCGTCAACGACTACCTGGCCCGCCGTGACGCAGGCTGGATGGGCCCCGTCTACCATCTTCTGGGGTTGCGCGTGGGCTTCATCGGGCATGATTACTCGGCCCTCTTCGACCCCGACTACGTTGACCCCACAGGATCGCTTGACGATGAGCGGCTTGTCCACTGGCGGCCCTCCACCCGCCGCGAGGCCTACGAAGCCGATATTACCTACGGCACAAACAATGAGTTCGGGTTTGACTATCTGCGCGATAACATGGTGCCCGACTATGGCCGATTGGTACAGCGCGGGCATAACTACGCCATTGTGGACGAAGTAGACAATATCTTGATTGACGAAGCCCGGACCCCCCTCATCATCAGCGGGCCGGCCAGCAAGTCGAGCAGCGACTATGCCCGCTTTGCCCAGATCGTTCGCAATCTGCGGGCCGGGCGTGTCAGCCCCGACGAGGTGAAGAAGGGGGCCCAGCCCGATGGCGATGTGCTGCTGGATCTCAAGAGCCGCAGTGTGGTTATTACCGAAGAGGGGTTGAGCAAGGTTGAGGCACAAATTGAGGAGCTAGGTGCCGGCGAAAGCGTCTACGACCCGCAGCACAGCGCACTCACCCACTACCTGGAAAATGCGCTCAAGGCAAAATTCATCTATCACCGCGATAAAGATTATGTGGTTCAGGAGGGCGAGGTCATCATTGTTGATGAGTTTACGGGGCGGCTGATGCCGGGCCGCCGCTGGAGCGATGGGCTGCACCAGGCGGTTGAGGCCAAAGAAGGGGTAGATGTCCGCCGCGAATCTGTCACCTATGCCACGATTACCTTTCAAAATTACTTTCGGATGTATGGCAAGCTGTCGGGAATGACCGGCACCGCCGAAACCGAAGCCGAAGAGTTTGGCAAAATCTACAATCTGGAAGTGACGGTTGTTCCTACCAACAAGCCCCGTATCCGCAAAGATTATACTGACCACATTTACCGCTCTGAGGATGCGAAGTTCAATGCGGTTATCCGCGAGATAGAGGAGCGGGCAACGCAGGGGCAACCCATTCTTGTTGGCACCACGGCTGTTGAGACATCCGAACGGCTGAGCCGCAAAATCCACCAGCAACTTGGGAACCTCATCAAGCAAAATCAGATTGTATTCCATGTGCTGAACGCCAAGCAAAACGCCGACGAAGCCGCGGTTGTGGCGCAGGCGGGGCAGCCCGGCACGGTCACGATTGCAACGAATATGGCCGGGCGAGGAACGGATATTCTCCTGGGGGGCAACCCCGAATCGCTTGCCTCGCGCTACCTGAAGGAGCAGGGCGTGGACCGCAAGCAGGTTGAGGAACTGTCCCAGAGCCTCTTTGGTTCGCAAAAAACGCAGAAAATTTCCCCGCAGGTGCTCGTTGAGCGGAGCAACGGCAAACTTGGCGACGACTTCATTGCCGAACTCCAGGCTCTGCACGACTGGTATGAGCAGGCCAGCGACCAGATGGAGCGAAAAGGGACACACATCTTTCTGGTTGAAACGATGTTTGGCGATGTGGAGGACATGGTCTACGAGCAAAAGCGTGAACTGGTGCGCTCTATTTTGCAAAACAACCTCGTCCGCGCCCGCCGCATTCTGCACGAATTCGAGGGGTTGGGTGAGGAAAAAATTGCCGAAGTGCAGAATATGCATGCCGACTGCACCTCCTACCAGACCAACCGCCGCGACCGCCCGCGCTTCCTGGCCAACAAGCTGTTTGAGCGTATCTATACGGCCCGCGCCCGTCTGGTACAACTGACCCTGCGGGGCGACCTCCAGGCCGCCGAAGATCTGGTCCGCGCCACGCCCGGCCTGAAGCCCGAATACATTGAGGAGATCCAGCGTATCCAGCAGCAGTGTCGAGATGACCACGAACGAGTGAAAGCGGCCGGGGGGTTGCATGTGCTTGGCACCGAGCGACACGAGGCCCGCCGCATTGATAACCAGTTGCGCGGACGCTCCGGGCGACAGGGCGACCCCGGCTCATCCCGCTTCTATCTCTCGCTCGAAGATGAGCTGATGAAGCGGTTCGGACGCATGGATACCATCAAAAAAGTGATGGAACGGTTGAGCCTGGAAGAAGACGTGCCCATTGAAGCCGGGGTGATTAGCAAGAGCATTGAGAGTGCCCAGACCCGCGTCGAAGGCTATAACTTTGATATTCGGAAGCATACCGTTGACTATGACAACGTGATGAACAAACAGCGCGAGGTTATCTACACGCGCCGCCGCCGCATTCTGGAAGAGGCCCACGAGCAGCAGCGGATTGACACGCTCATTGAACGCTACTTTTTGCCCCATCAGTTGGTGCAGGAGATTCACGAGGAAGTTCAGCTTGGAATGTCCCTGCCGGTGCCGGTCGCCCATCAACGGGTGCGCCGCTTGCTCCCCGATGTCTCCTTCGACCTGGCCACGTTGCGGGCCGCCAACAATGGCGACCTGTCCGCATTGCTCGAACCCCTCATCAAAGAGCAACAGCACAAGGCTATTCCGACGCTTGTTGATGAGTTGTGCGATATTCTGGAGCTACCGGACGATGCGGAACTATTTTTGCAGGAAGCCAGCTATGAGGAAGCAAGCGACTATCTCAAAGAACTCTGGGTTGAGCAGCGCGAAGGCGACCTGGAAGATCGCATCAAAGACCTGTTTGAGAAGGAGTTTTCGGAACTGGTTGAGCGGTATCTTACCCAGTATGAATCCTGGCTCCGCGGGCAGATTTCCGAGGCCATTGGCGAGGCGACCAACCCGGCAACCGATGAAGTGAATGTTTCGCTTGTGCATCGGCGATTGCAGGTTGTTTTGCCCGAAATTGAACAGCAGGACCTGGCCAACCTGGCCGACCTCTCCCCCGAACGGCTCCAGCGCACGCTGGAATCGCTCATCCCCGTCAGCGTTGAGAATGGGCAACCGGTTAGCTTGCTGACGCGAGAGTTGCTCTCGCTGGTGCCGCTCCTGCCCGTTCCCCACGACCTCATCTGGCAAAACCTTTCGCTCCAGGATCGCGAGCGTGAGCGCGAACGCTACATAGGACACTATGAGGAGTCGCTAGAGCGGTTGTCCGGCCCACTCCCCCAGGAGGAGCGCGAAGCCATCGCCCAGGATGCGCTTGAGTATATCCGCGAAGAATTGCGCCCACTCGTGAGTTCGGCAACGCGCCCCCCCCGCAGCGAACTGACCCGGACGTACAATGCCATTGTTGGCCACAATGGTGAGGTGGTTGCCCGTGTGCTGGAAATTCTCGAAACGAACACCATCCTTGAGGTGTTGATGGATGTGGTTGACTATGCCTTTGAGCAGTGGCGTATGGCGATAGGCAACAAGCAACTGAACCACTATCAACGCACCTTGATGCTCCAGACGATTGACCGCGAGTGGCAGGAATACCTGACCGCGATGGAAGATTTGCGCCAGGGTATCGGGCTGCAAGCCATCGGGCAGCGCGACCCGCTTGTCCAGTATCAGACCCAGGGCTACCGGATGTTCAACGAGTTGCTGGCCAACATTGACCATACCATTGTCCATCGCTTCTTCCCACAGCTTCCCGAATACCATCGTTACCTTGAGGAGACGCGAGCCGAAGTAGCTCGCCGCGAAAAAGCCGCCAGAGAAGGTTATGAGATTGTGACCACGGGCAAATCGTCGCGCAAGAAGTCGGCACAACCGACGATTCGCCGGGAAGTACCAAAAGTGGGGCCAAACGATCTTTGCCCCTGTGGGAGTGGCAAGAAGTATAAACATTGTCATGGGCGCAGCGCACCCGCTCCGGGGCGGCAGGTGCAGCGAGGGCATGGCAACGAGGAGAAACAGCAACAAGAAGAGGAAGAGCAGCTTGTTGCTGTGGGGGGCAATGGCAGTGACGATAATGACAGCGGGGTAAGTGGTGCGGAGCAGCCCCGCAAAGCCGCCCAACCCCGCGGACGGGCCGCTCCCCCGCCGCCGTCACGCAAGAAGAAGCGGACGAAACGATAGGCGGCCCGTCTATTCTTCTATTCGTCGCTCTCGCCCCGCACCCGCTTGCGGGCCCGCTCCTGGGCCGCACGGAGTCGGGCCAGCGGGTCTTCGGGAGCCGGCGTGGGCTGAGGAGTGGGCCCCCTGTCGTGGGATTGCTTGCGAAGGGTGGGGGATGACGTTTGCTGAATGGCTGGTCGTGTGTCTCCCGACCCTCCGACCCGCCGGAATGAGCGGGAACCAGTTCGCCACAGGATGCGTCGCCACACTACGTCGAGCACCAGCAGGGCCAGGGCCGCCCACACCAGCGGAAACGCGATTTCCCGCACGACGTGGGTCTGTCCCCGCGACCCGGCCGGATCGTAGGTTGCCGCGGGATGCGGGTTTGTACGCCCACCAGTCAATGTTGCCAGTGCGTGGAGCAGGGCCGGGTTCTCCCCCCCGCTGCGATACTCCGCCGAAAAGGGCACCATTGCACCACCCGTCACGCTCATAACCGGCTGGCCCTGCACATCCGTTGCCAGCAGTTGCACCAGCGAAACACCCGGCGGGGCATCGTCTACCGTGGTACGGTAGCGGCCCGGCGCAACTTCGCGCAACACAACCTCATGCTGCGACCCGTTGGATGCGACGATTTGCCCGGAGACCTGGAGACCGGTTGCTGGCGTTCCTGCCTCGGTCTGTACCTGCGATACCAACACCAGGCTTCCCCCCACCATCTGTGCGTCAAGCGTCATACGTTGTGTGTTTTCTGCTGGCAAGAGCCAGGTAATCATCTGCGTGACAAACTGCTG
The DNA here is from genome assembly GCA_034436975.1 of Chloroflexaceae bacterium. Taxonomy (GTDB): domain Bacteria; phylum Chloroflexota; class Chloroflexia; order Chloroflexales; family Chloroflexaceae; genus JAAUSY01. The sequence continues at coordinate 5,527 of DAOTUE010000085.1, read as the reverse complement.
GTAGTCGGGCCAGCGGAGCAGGTCGCGGGCCCATTTTCCACTCAGGTCGGAGGTCCAGGCCAGGCTTCGCCCCAGTCCATATTGCCAGACCACGAGCAGCGGCTCTCCCCGCTCCGTCTGGAGAATGACCTGGGAGCGTGCTTCGGGCGTGGTGGAGATGTAGCCATAGAGTGGGGGAAACGCTGGCGAGAGGTTGCGCACAATTGGATGAGGGGCAACCTGCCGGGGAGCAAATTCTCCCTCCTGCACCAGCGGTTGGATGACAACGTGGGACTCATGCGTAAGGATTGTCGGGATGTCGGCGGCCCGCCTGGTCAGGAAAAAACGCCCCTCTCCCAACGAAACCACGTCCTTGAGAAAGGGAACATCCCCCCCGCTCCCCACAGCAACCGCAGAAATCGTCACCCCATCGCTCTGCAACGAACGCACCAGGTCGCGTGCGCCATCCTGCTGTTGCGTGTCGTTCCCATCGGCAATCATGATGATGTGGCGAACAGGGGCCGTTCTGTGTCGAATGACTGTCGCTGCCGCCAGGAGTGCGTCGTGAGCGTTGATGCCCCCGCCGCCCGCTCCAATGGTGGCAATGCGTTCAATCGCATCATCTCGTTGCGTGCCGGGTAGCGGCCCCACCATCCCCTGTGATTGCGAATCGAAGGGAATAACCGTTATCTCGTCCTCATCGCGGATGAGGCTTGCAATGCGGGCCGCGCCCTCGGCGGCAAGCTGGATTTTCGTATAGCCACCTTCTTCACTGGCCATACTCCCCGACACATCAATAATCACAACGATGCTGACGGGAGGCTGGCGAAACTCCGGACTGCGAATGTCCATTGCAACAGGCAGGGCTTCCTCAACAAAAGTGTTGCGCCAGTTGCCCGCTCCAAACGACTGCTCCCCCCCAACCATTGCCAACCCCCGCCCCAGGTCGCGCACATAGGTTGCCAGCGCAATATGGGTGCGTTTGTCGAGCGCACGGCTCGGCACATCAACCAGCACAATGGCATCGTAGGCAATGAGCGCGGAAAGCCCCGATGGGAGATCGTCTGGCGGCACCCGCTCGACCTCCAGGGTCGCGGCAGCAAGCGGTTGCGCAAGGTGGTCGGCGGCATCTTCGCTCCCCTCAACCAGCAACACCCGCGGTTGCCCCTGCACAAAGCTAAAGGCTTCGGCAACGTTGTTTTCCGGGCGCACGTCGCCCGGAGCCTCCAGGCGCACAACATAGCGGGCAAAGTGTTCGGAGGGGGGCGGGAGCCGGAGCGCGAATTGCTGCGGTGCTCCCCGAAGCTGGACGGTCTGCTCAACAATGCGGATGTGCTGCGGGGGGCCTGGGCCGGTCAATCGCTCTTCAACGACAAGGCGGGCGGCCAGGGGCCACGCTTCAGCGGGGGCGCGGCTTTCGATGTGGATGACCATGCGGAGACCCTGCCCGGCCCCCACCACCGACGGTAGCTCAATGCTGCTAATCTGCCCGTCCAGTCCATCGCTCCCGCCGCCGGTGAAAACCACATCAATGGGAACCCCACGCGCCGCAACGCTCCGGGCGGTTGCAAGCGCATCGCCGCGGTTTTCTCCCCCGTCGCTCAGCAGTACAAGCCGCTGCCGGGTGTCGGCGGGGAGCAATGCTCGCCCCAGAAGCACCGCATCCTGGATGTTCGTCTGACCGCCCGGCGGGATGTGTTCCAGGTGCCCCAGGGTGCGCGAATCGTCCGGCAGCCGCTCGACAATGGCCCGCTCCCCAAACAGGACAATCCCTGCCAGCGCATCGGTGGGCATTTGCCCCAGGGCCTGCTGAATGTAGGCTTCTGCCGCGGCCCCTTGCGAGAGGGGCACCGAATCGCTCACGTCGAGCAGAAAAACAACCGCCGGCTGTGTCGCGGGTCGAACAAGCTGCATCCCTGCCAGGGCCAGCACCAGCGCGACAATGCCGTGCGTTCGCAGCAGCAGGCCGGGCCAGAGTCGCCAGACCGGAAACATCCCACGCACGGCCACCGCCACTCCCCACACGGGAAGCAACAGCAGCAAGAGCCAGAGATAGTCGGGCGCAACAAAAGTAACCATAATATCAGTGATGCGTGACGAGTGATAAGTGATGAGTGGTGCGTGACGAGTGATGAGTCATAGTACGTACCTGTTCACGTCTGGAGAAAATCCCCTGGGGGTGCAAGCGTCTCCCTTGCATCCGGGCGGGAAAGATGTCCGCGACCCCCAAACCCTGAACCCCAGACCCTGAACCCTCTCTCATAGAACCGGTCTACCCGGACTGGTCCTATCGCCGCACGTATTCCATATTGCCAACGTGCCGGGCGTAGCCCTTGAGTTCGAGCATAGCCAGGGTGGATGAGACCGTTGCAGCGGGCATGCCACTGGTTCGGCACAGGAGATCAATATGTTGCGGCTCCGCGGAGAGATGCTCCATCAGGGCGGCCTCGGTGGGATCTTCGGGAAGTGCAGCTGCAAATTCCTGCTGCACACTGAGCGCGTTCAGATTGAGCGATTCGAGCACATCGTCCACGCTGCGAACCAGTGCGGCCCCGTTGCGTATGAGGTTATGGGTTCCTATGCTGGTCCGGTTGAAGATAGAGCCTGGAATCGCTAACACATCGCGTCCCTGGTCGAGCGCAAATTCCACGGTAATGAGTGACCCACTGCTCTCCCCCGCCTCTGCTACGAGCGTGGCCAGCGACAACCCGCTGATAATACGATTGCGCGGGGGAAAGTTTGAGGAATGGGGGCGGGTTCCCAGTGGATACTCGCTGATGATCACACCCTGCTCTCGCCCCAGCATCTCGTCTACCAGCCAGCGGTTGCGTTCGGGGTAGATGTGGTCCACGCCGCAGCCAAGCACGCCTATGGTCCGTCCCCCCTCTTCAAGCGCGGTTGTGTGCGCCACGCTGTCTATCCCGATGGCCAACCCGCTCACAACAGTAAGGCCATTTTGCGCCATTCCTTTGACAAGGTGGCGCGTTGCTTCTTTGCCGTAGGTTGTGGGGGAGCGGGTACCCACCACAGCGACGCTCCAATCGTCGGTATTGCGAAAGGTGCCTCGCACATAGAGCAGTGGGGGCGGATGAGCAATCTGTCCCAGTAGTTTCGGATATTCGTTGTCCTCAATTGTCACCAGGGTTGCCCCCACATTGGCAACACGCTCCAGTTCCATCTCCAGGTCCAGCATTTCGCGGGCCTTGAAGAGCGCGGCTGTGGTCTTTTTGTCCAATCCTGCCGCCATACATTCCGTCATGCCTGCTTGCAACCAGGCTTTCTCTGCCGAGTCGCAACATTCAATGAGCCGCTTCTGGCGCACGGCCCCAAGCCCTGGCACCAGGTTCAGGGCAAGATAGTAGCGTGCATGAGGGGGAGTGATCATTGTCTCACACCAGTGTGCTCTCAGAACAGGTTGTATCAGGCTGCATCAGGCTGGCGGGCCCGACGGAATTTCCGGGTAGCGCGTGTGCCAATCGGTGTTGCGCTGGTAGGCATCCCCCACACGCAACAGGGTTGCCTCGTCGAAGGGGCGGCCAAGCAGTTGCAACCCCACTGGCAGGTGTTCGCTCTGCCCGCAGGGAATGACCAACCCCGGAATGCCTGCCAGGTTTGTTGCCAGCGTAAAGATGTCGCTGAGATACATCGCTATCGGATCATCTACTTTTTGCCCGATGCCAAAGGCGACAGTAGGCGAGGGTGGCGTGGCCAGCACATCCACCGTGGCAAAGGCTTCGTCAAAGTCGCGGCGGATGAGTGTACGGACGCGCTGCGCCCGCAGGTAGTAGGCATCGTAGTAGCCAGCGGAGAGGGCATAGGTGCCAAGCATAATGCGCCTTCGCACCTCCGGCCCGAAGCCTTCACCACGGGTCTGCTCTATTTCATCCCACATCCGCTCACCCCGCACGCGCAGCCCGTAGCGCACCCCGTCGTAGCGATTGAGGTTTGAGCTGGCTTCTGCTGTAGCAACAACATAGTAGGTCGGGAGCGCGTAGGAGGTATGCGGCAACGACACCTCGACGATTTCCACGCCAAGATCGCGCAAAACAGCAATAGCCTCCCGCGCTGCTTGCTCAACCCCCGCTTCTATCCCCTCGATGAAGTATTCTCTGGGGATACCCACCCGCAGCCCGCGGATGTCGCCCGTGAGTGCGGCGAGGTAGTCGGGCACTGGTTCAGGCGAACTGGTGCCGTCACGCGGGTCGTGCCCCGCAATGGCCTGCAAAAACAGCGCAATATCCGGAACACTGCGGGTAATCGGGCCAATCTGGTCGAGCGAGGACGCATAGGCAATCAACCCGTAGCGGCTCACCCGCCCATAGGTTGGCTTGAGTCCACACACGCCACACAGAGCCGAAGGTTGGCGAATGCTGCCGCCGGTATCGCTCCCCAGTGTGCCCAGCACCTCCAGCGCAGCAACAGCGGCGGTGCTGCCCCCGCTGCTGCCCCCCGGCACGCGGGAGAGGTCCCAGGGGTTGTGCGTGGGGTGAAACGCGCTATTTTCGTTACTCGACCCCATTGCAAACTCGTCACAGTTGGTTTTGCCAACCAGCACCGCGCCGGCCTCGCGGAGCCGTTCCACGACGGTTGCATTGTAGGGAGGCACAAAATGTTCGAGCATGCGCGAGCCGCACGTTGTCCGCACCCCCTCGGTACAGATGACATCTTTTATGGCCAGGGGGACACCCAGGAGCGGGGATGCGGCCTGGCCCTGGCCCTGGCCCTGGCCCTGGCCATTGCGCCGGGCATCGGCGGCCCGTGCCTGCTCCCGCGCCTGCTCCTCATTCACCGTGAGGAATGCCCGCACCCGTGGTTCAACCGTGCGGATGCGTTCCAACACTGCCTCGGTCAGCTCCACCGAAGTCAATTCGCCTGCGTCCATTGCGGCACGTGCCGCACCAATGGTCAACGTATGAAGTTCTGTCATAATCTGGTTTCCAGAAATGTCGTTTGTCTCTTCCCGTTTTTCCCGACGTTTCGTTGTCTCTATTCTGGCTATCAGCGTTTCGCCCCCTATTGTACCATGCCTGGCATCAATAGCATTTGCCCCATTGCATATCTTGCTATTTTGCGCTACCATAGGAACAACAAGAAGAGCAACAATAATAGTCTTGCCGTACACCGGAGAAAAACACCGGAGAAATAGTCGGAAATCGCTTTTGCCTGCTTGTATCGTAATCGTTCAGGCCCCCCACCTGTCCTCCCCCCAGCGGGGGGAGGGATTGGGAGGGGGGAGATTCGCCCGCGATCTCAGGAGCGATACTCCTTGTTCTGAAGGATTATATTTATCCCCCATGAACGATTACGAGGATACAATCCTCGCCTAAAACAGAGCGGATTAGTTGAATGTGGTCAAACCTGTGGTCAGAGCATGGGAGAGCACGAACGTGTCAAGGTGACACAAGGCTTTGTAATGGTGGTGGAGCGAAGGGGATTTGAACCCCTGACCCCCTGCGTGCAAAGCAGGTGCTCTCCCGCTGAGCTATCGCCCCAGAGCAACACAATAAACATGAAGGAATATGGTGGGCGCACCTGGACTCGAACCAGG
>DAOTUE010000084.1:0-34270 GCA_034436975.1 Chloroflexaceae bacterium | reverse complement strand
GCTATTGCCCTGCCGCCCGGCCCCGTGCTCGTTCAGGCTGGGGCGGGCACGGGCAAAACACGGGTGCTCACGCTACGGATAGCCTACCTGATAGAGCACTATGGCATTGCCCCCGCGCAGATCCTCGCGCTGACCTTTACAAATAAAGCTGCGAAGGAGCTGCGAAGCCGCTTGACCGATCTGCTCAAGCGGCAAACCCGCGGGCTGACCAGCGGGACGTTTCACGCAGTGTGTGCGCGGTTGCTCCGTGCGGAGATAGCAGGGCGCATTGGCTCCTATACCGGCGATTTCACCATTTATGCGGCCGATGAGCAGGTGCAAGTTGCCACCGAAGCCCTCGACGCAGCAACCGAGCGTCCTCCCACACAACTTGAACCGCCCGACCTGCTACGCCACATCTCCCGCGCCAAGAGCCGTATGCTCACGCCGCGTACCATGCTGCGGTTCGGGCGCGGCTCTGCGCTCGATAGCTTTGTTGCCGGCTGCTACCGCCGCTATCAGCGCACGCTCGAACGGGCCAACGCGCTCGACTTCGATGATCTCATTCTGCTGGCCTATCGCCTGCTCACCGAACATCCGGACGTGCTGGAAACCTGCCAGGAACGTTGGCCGCATATTCTGGTAGACGAATATCAAGATACCGACCCCTCGCAGCATGCGTTGCTCCAGGTGCTCTCGCAGCCGGGGCCGGGGCGGGTTCGCTCGCTCTTTGTCGTTGGCGATGGGATGCAATCTATCTATGGGTTTCGCAATGCTGACCATACGATTATTGCCCGTTTCCAGCAGGATTTCCCCGATGCCCAGGTGTGCAAGCTAACGCTGAACTATCGCAGCAGCCAGCCTATTCTCGATGCAGCCTATGCTGTTATTCGCCATAGCCAGAGCGTGACCCCGATGGCTCTGGAGGCAGCGGCAAGCCGCGGGAGCGGAACGAGTCTACGGATTATTGATGCCCGCGACGGGCGCGACGAAGCCGAAAAGGTTGCCCGCTGCATTGGAGACCTGAAGCACCAGGGGCGGCGAGGGGGCGAGATTGCTGTGCTCTATCGCACCCGCCACATGAGCCGCGCCATAGAAACGGCCCTGCGCCAGGCCCATATCCCCTACCGCGTGCGGGGCAGTGCTGGCTTCTTTGACCGGGCGGTTGTGCGCGATGCGCTGGCCTACCTGCGCGTGGTTGCCAACCCCGCCGACAACCTGAGCCTCACCCGCATCGCCACCCGCCCGGCCCGCGGGCTTGGGGCGCAATCGCTCAAGATGCTGGCCGAATTTGCGGCCCGGCATGGGCTATCGCTCTCCGACGCATTGCAGAAGCCTGAAGCCAGGGAGCATCTTTCGGCGCGGGCCAGTCAGGGCGCACAATCGCTGGCCACGCTGCTGACCCGTTGGCGCAAACTGGCCCAAACGACGTATCCCCCCGACCATCTCCTGAGCGACATATTGGAGCAGAGCGGGTATGTGGCTTCGCTGGCAGAAAAACTCCCCGCCGACGAGTTTAGCGAGGCTCAAGCTCACTTGCAGGAACTGGTTGCAGCAGCACAGGAGCATACCGACCTGAGCAGCTTTTTGCAGGAGGTAGCCCTGCTCACCAGCACCGACGAGAGCGACAGCAAACAGGACGAAATAGACGGGCCCGATAGTCGCGTCGAGTTGCTGACGATCCACGGGGCAAAGGGGTTGGAATGGCCCATTGTTGTTGTTGCGGGGTTGGAAGAGGGCACCCTGCCCCACGAGCGGAGCTTGCTCTCCCCCGCCACCATTGAGGAAGAGCGGCGGCTATGCTATGTGGCGATAACCCGTGCGGGGGAGATGCTCTATCTTTCGTGGGCGGCGGGCCGCCAGCGGGGGAAGCAGGCGCAACCCTCGCGCTTTCTCCAGGAAATCGAAGCCTTCGGGCGTGAACGAAGCAAGAAATGAGGCCGCGATGCATCTCTCTCCCTCTCATCCCACCCGTGGAACAATCCTCATTGTTGACGACCAGATGCAAAACCTGCGCCTTCTGTCGGCTATGCTCAAAGAGCACGGGCACCAGGTCCGCGTTGTTGTGAGCGGCGACATGGCCTTGAAATCGGTGCAGGCGGATGCGCCGGACCTTATCCTGCTCGATGTGAATATGCCGGAGATGAATGGCTACGAAGTATGCCAACGGCTCAAACTCAACCACCTGACCCGCGATATTCCGATAATTTTTCTCAGTGCGCTCGACGAAGTGACCAACAAAGTTGAGGCCTTTAGCATTGGCGGCGTGGATTATATTACCAAGCCGTTTCGTATTGAAGAGGTGCTGGCGCGGGTCGAGACGCAACTGGTTATCAAACGAACCAGAGAAGACTTGCAGAAAGCCTACGATGAGCTGGAGCTACGGGTCCGGGAACGAACCAGCGAACTGGTGCAGGCCAACCTCGCGCTCCAATCGGAAATCGCCGGGCGCAAAATGGTTGAAGAGGCCCTGCGCCAGAGTGAGGAACAGTATCGCACTCTGGTGGAAACTTCTCCGAGTGCTATTTTGCTGACCGACACCAGCGGTACCATTCGCTTTTGCAATCAGCAAGCCGCCATGTTGTTTGGCTTTGCCCGCGCCAATGAACTCCGCGGCAAAAACAGCCTGGATCTGATTGCCCCGGATGCGGAGGGGGAGCAGCAAACCGTTTCTCCCCAGACAATTATCCGCACCGAGAATACCAGGAACATCGAATATATCCTGCAGAAAGTGGATGGGAGCCGCTTTCCGGCCGAGATAAGCAGTTCGGTTGTCACCAACCAGCAGCAAGAGCCAGTGGCGTTGATCATTGTGGTGCAGGATATTAGCGAGCGTACCTTGTTACAAACCCATGTGATTGAGAATGAGCGGTTTGCTGCCGGGGGCCGCCTGGCCGCCAGCGTTGCTCACGAAATCAATACGCCGCTCCAGACCATCCAGACCAATTTGAGGTTGCTGGCAACAGGCTGTACTGATGAGGAAACCACACTCTTCCTGAATGATGCGATGGAGGAGATCAAGCGCATCGGACGTATTGTGCGGCAGTTGCTCGATCTCTACCGGCCTGCCACAGCGACCTATGGCCCCGTTGATATTTCGTCATTGCTCGGACGCATTTTGCTGCTTATTGGCAAGCAGGTGCGTGATCAGCGGGTGTTGGTGGAGTCAGACCTGCCGGTTGATCTACCATACATTTGCGGGCGCACCGACGAACTGATGCAAGTCTTCTTGAACCTGCTGGTGAATGCGCTGGATGCGATGCCCGATGGAGGGACGTTGCGGGTGTGGGCCGCACTCAGGGAGCCACAAAAAGCAGACACAGCTTATCCCTCGCCCTCGGCCCGCCTCGCCATCGTCGTTGGAGTTGGCGACACCGGCTGTGGCATTGCCCCCGAATTGCAGAGCCGCATTTTCGCGCCATTCATTACGACAAAGCGCGATGGGACCGGTCTGGGGTTGTCTATCAGTTCCGAGATTATTCAGCAGCATGGGGGACGCATTGACCTGGAGAGCCAGCCGGGGATAGGGAGTACATTTTTTGTTATGCTGCCGGTTTTTTGGGGGTAGGAGACTACTCCGCCTCATCCCTCCCCACCGGCATGAGCCAGACAGTCCCATCTGGCTCGCGCTCCGCACACCACCCCTTACCCTGGGGGCCTTCCACCTGCCACCAGGTATACTCATCCTGTTCAGTCGGGCCATCAACAATGGTGAGATGGCTCCCTTCGGGAAAACGCACCCGCACCGGCGCATCAACGCCCGGCTTGCTGCGCCCCCGTAGCGGAACATCCCCAACATTGACAACCTCGGCCATACCGCCAACATGGAGCGACGGCTCCGGCGTGGGCGTGGGCGGGCGGGGGGTGAGCGTTGGTGTCGGGGGAGGGGGGGTGGATGTGATATATTGTGGAGCGGAGCGGTCGGCGTGGTTTGCTTCGGTGGTGCTGCCACGCATATGCTGAAACACCAGCACCCCTCCCCCGATGAGGATGATGACCAGGGCTACCACCGATAGCATGGGCAAGAAGCGGTAAAGCACTCGGCCGGAATGGCTGAGGCGGCGACGGGTGCGGTCATATCCCAGGCGATAGTGGTAATAGTGCTGGTAATAGAAGAAATTGGGGGTCTCTTGCTCGGCATCCTGAACACCGAGGGTATACATATCATCACTACTGAGCATCGCAAACGCTATATTTCTTCCTTGTAATCGTTCAGCCCCCCACCTGTCCTTCCCCCAATGGGGGGAGGGATTGGGATGGGGGATACCGTCCATATCGGGGCAAGCGAGACGCTTGCGCTCCCAGGGACTGGGGATTGCCCAAACCCAGTGAACGCTTACTCTTCCTTTGTCTCTCACAGGTTCTCATGACTGGTTTCATACCAAAGCCGGATAGATAGTTTAACCACAAAGGCACGGAGTACACAAAGGGAAACCCTTTCACAAAGCCTTCGTGCCCTTTGTGTTTTTGTGGTTTTTTCAAGTGTTCAGGCGAACATGGTTTCAAACTGCTGGCCCATTGCGTCGCGCTGCCCATTGAACCAGTCGCGCCCATCCATCGGGCGTTTGCCCGCCGTCTGCACCTCAAGCAGTTCGAGCAGGCCGCTCCCCGTTGTCACCAGCGGTCCCTGCGCAAGGCGGATAATCGTACCGGGTGGGGCACTGCTTCCCTCGTGCTCAGGCCCAGGCTCATACTCTGGCTCAGGTTCAAGTTCAAGTCCAATTTCATGGACGCGGGCCGCAAGTACAGCGAAGTTCTGCCCACGCCAGGTGGTATACGCGCCGGGCCATGGGTCGTAGGCACGGGTGAGCCGCTCGATTATCACGGCGGGTTGTGTCCAGTCTATCTCCCCATCGGCTTTCTTGAGCATACGGGTAATGGTTGCCAGGCTGTCGTCCTGCGGGTGCGGCACAATCTGCCCGCTGGCATAGCCAGGCAGCACCTCGATCAGTTTCTTTGCGCCAAGCCGGAAGAGGTCGTCGGAGAGAGGGCCGGCTCGTGCATCGGGGGGTAGGGGAACCCGCTCCTGCACCACAATCGGGCCACTATCCATCCCCGGTCCTAGCTGCATAATCGTCACCCCCGTTTCGGTGTCGCCAGCGAGAATAGCCCCGGACACGGGCGCGGGCCCGCGGTGGCGGGGGAGCAGCGACGGATGGATGTTGAGATAGCCAAGCGGGGGGATATTCAAGACCGCTTTCCGCAAAATTTCTCCGTAGGCTGCGACAATGCCAATGTCCGGTTGAAATGCAGCAAGTTGCTCAACCGCGGCCGGGTCGCGCAATGATGCCGGCTGAAACACGGGGAGTCCGGCCTGCTGTGCGGCCAGGCAGACCGGCGGCGGGGTCAGCACTCGTTTGCGCCCGGCGGGGCGGTCCGGCTGTGTGACAACCCCGACAATGTGATAGCCGGCGTGTAGCAGGGCTTCGAGGGGGGGCACGGCAAACTCCGGGCTACCAAGATAGAGAATACGCATCGTGGGTTCCTTTTCTGAATTATCCGGCTTTTTGCCTGCTCCCTGAAGGTCGCGGCTCGTTACTTTTGCATCCCTTGCGGGCTTTTTTTTCGCTCCCAGGCGATTGTGGTTCGCTGTCTCCCTGACGGGTCTGATTGCGGTTTTCGTTTCTTCGTCGTATCTCGCGCCGCTCTGCGTGATAGGTGCGCCAGCCAACCCATATCATCAGCGGAATGAGCACCGGCCACCAGTCGCGCATCTCCTGAAAGTTTCGCCAGAAGGTGCGGATAGCTGCCACAAAGGGAAGGTGGTCCAGCTTATCATCCAGGGCTGCGAGCACATTGGAGCGCACATCGGCGGGTTGCGCCGGCAATTGTGGGCCCTTTTTTTGCCCTTTCTCTTGCTGGTTTTTTCGTCTGTTGATGGACTCTTTCATTGTTATTTATCCCTTTCTTTTGTGCTTCTCTTCCTTCTCCTTCTCTTTTGCCACGCGGTCCACATTGATTGCGCCGATGGGGAAGAAGAAGAAGGGCCAGCGGGTTTCATTGTTGCCAATGGCCCCGCGAAACTCGGTAAAAAAGTAGAAGGCCCGCCAGAAATTGGTGTGGCGCAGGTCGGCCCCGCTCAGGTTGGCGTGGGCCAGGTTGGTCTGGCTCAGGTCGGCGTAGCGCAGGTCGCTGCGGCTCAGGTCGGCGTAGCGCAGGTCAATATCCTGCATATTGGTGTGGCGCAGGTCCTTTCCCTGTAAGTTGAGGGGAACACGATACATTTCCTGCCATTCACAGTCGGCATCGTTTTTGTGTGCATCGAACAGGCGCGAAAGGGCCCGCCAGAGATTGGCCAACCGCAGCCGTCCGGGGTCGGTGTTTCGTGTAACCAGCACGAGCGGCCCCTCGCGGGTTGGCAGGGTGTGGGTATCCAGTTCTTGCGCCAGACTTGCACGGAGGGTCGGGGTATCTTTGCCAATGCGCCCTTCCTGGGGAGAAGGGTCGGCCCCCCCGGCAGCGTGGAGCAGCACGAGGGAGAGCAAAGTTGAACGAACCACAAAACCCACCCCATCCGGACGATTTCCAAACCGGATGCCCGTCTCAAACATCTGATCCAACTCACCCCGCAGGGCTTTGGCGGCAACGGCTCGGAGCGTGGTTTCCTGGTCTGCGGGAGCGCGGAGGGCCAGCGAGTGGGTAATGCGCCTTCGCTGGTAGTCGCTCCCACTGGCGCGGATGCCAGTTATCAGGAGAACAAGCACATTTCGCCTGCGCTCCAGCCCTACGGAAAAGGACTCGTGTTCGATGAGATCGGAGATCTTCAGTCCGGTAAGCATGGTTGGCTCAACCCGATTCTGCCCCTCAATGGTCAGGTTCACCCAGCAGTAGCCATGCTCCGATCCTTTTCCACAGCTCCGGATATAGCATTCCACTCTGTCGCTCCTCGTTGCTCGCTGCTGCCTCAGTGCAGATTTAGCAGGTCGCGCCCCTGGATAACCTCGAACCCGTGGGTATCCTTGCTCCCCCGTGCAAAACTCTCGACCGCATCTTTTATATATTTGCCCAGGCCCAGCCAGTCGCGCACAACATCGAGCCACCGCCACTGCCAGATGCCTGAGCGGTAGTGGGCCCCAAGCAGAAAACGCAAGAGATAGCGTAATGGTTGATCGCTGTCGCTTGGCGTGTAGGACGAATCGAAGCGCACCTTGCGAAAGTAGAAATGGGGTTCCTTGTCGCGCACTTCGATGCGGGAGAAGATAACGCTCCCCACGGTCTGCACCGGGGTGACGACTACGGCGACTTTGTCTTTCAAGGCTCCGGTGGCAAAGAAATTCAGCAGCGAGCGATACTCTTTTTTCAGCACTTCGCGCAGTTCTGCCGCCGACTGTGCGTCGCCCACGTATTTTTCGCATTTCACCGGCACAAGCAGCACCAGACGCGGCTCCTGGATGTTCTGGTAGGCCAGTTTGAACAGGTCTGTCACCTGCTGCGTGCGGTTGATCTTTTCGTTCCAACGATGGTTTTCTTCCATCAGGGCCGCCGAGTCAATGGCCATCAACACGGCCCGCGATTCGATGAGCAGGTTGAGGACCTGTTGCTTCTCCTGCGGGGATGCGTCGGTCTCAAGCCACTCGCCAAGATAGTCTACAAAGTGAAGCTGGAGGGCGGGGGGGCGGCCCGGCTGCCCGATGTCAAACACAAAGTTGCGCTGCTGGACTGTTTTTGCCACTCCCTGGCCCGTGGTTGCCTCAAACACCTCGAGCAACCCCCTGAGTTCGGCCAGCCGTTCGCTCAAGATAGCAGAGCTTTCGAGATCGGGGATAAGCTGCAAGTTTGCGGTCCCGATGGTTTCGTTAAACTGCTCATACATTGCTGTTAGAAGGCTGGTTTTTCCTACTCCGCTGCCACCAAGCATAGTAATCTGCATTGTGGCCGTCATAGTGGTTTGTCTCCTTCGGGAAGTTGCAAGCGGGTCAATGCTTCTTCAACCCGTTCGATAGCTTCCCGCCACTGCTTGCGAATGTGCGAACGTTCGCCAAACTTCTGAAATTCGGTGGCCCAGACTTCGGCCCGCACCTCGTAGTAAAATCGCTCCCAATCCTCGCGCACGTCGCGGGCACGGAGGGCCTGGTCGGTGAATTCTTCGGCAATGGCGAAGGCGGCTTCGTTTGGTTCGGAGAGCCACGAGGTCAGCGCGATACGGAGCCGGTAGAGCGTTTCGTGGTAGAGCGTTCTGAGACATTCGAGCACCTCCTGTGCCGAGGGGCGGGCCGAGAGGGCCAGACTGGTCAGGTCGGGGGTGAGTTCGTCGAGACTGCGGCGTATGCGGTATTGCACGAATTCGCGGTATGACAGGTCGAAGGTGGCGAGCGTGTGAAAGGCGGTCTGGAGGTTGTCATAGCCCCGCAGCATTCCTTCTCTCATTGTGCTGAGAAATTCGACCCCCCTGGCCGGTGTCAGGGTTCCCATCCGCCCGCTTTCAATGAGCACCTCGACCACCCGTTCCTTGATTGCTTCGGAAACGCGGTGCAGCCCTCCGTCGAGCAAAACCAGGTTGCGGGCCAGATGGGTCCGCAGTTCGTGGAGATGCTCTTTGTAAGCTATCTCGTAGGAGCCGGTGCGGTCGCGGCGGGTTTCGATAGCATCCAGCGAAGGCAGCACGGACTCATCGCGGCAGGCTTCGAGCACCCGCTCGGTGTCCTCCTGGAAGATCTGGTTTTCGCTCGTGCGCTGCTCGTTGAGTTCTTTGAGCAACCGCTCCAGCCCGGTTGTCAGATTGTCCCATACATTGCGGAAAAGCCGCTGGAAGAGGGGAAACTCGCTCGTTGTGGCAGGGGCAACCCCCAGGGCCGGGCGGGCCTTCTCCAGCCCGGCGCGAATCTCGTGTTGCAAACTGAGCAACCGATCCTCGCACGAGAGCAGCAACCACTCATCGAGGCTGGCCATATGCTCCTCCAGGTAGGTCAGAATAGTATCGAGCACCACCTGGCGGGTTTCGGCGGGGCTGGCCCCGTTGGCTATCAGACAGTCTCTCACCTCGATGCTTCCCCCTCCCGCCGTGGCGATGGTATCGCGGAGGTGGTGGCAGGCGGTGGTGTTGTCGCCGTTGGGCGTGTGGGGTTGCGTCTGGTTGAGCACCGCAAACATCCAGCGGTTGGGGGGGAGATCGGAGAGCGCAGAGCGCAGCAGATTGTACCATTGGATGTCTTCTTCGTCCCACTCGTCGCCCTCGGCTGCGGGCATGCGCACCAGCAGCAGCATATCGGTGTCGTAGGGCAGGAGCGGGAGCAACCGTTCCCACTCGTCTGGCTCATACATATCGAAGCCGGGCAGGTCAACCAGCGCAATCTGGCCCGTGTCGGTGAAGGGAAAGGTGCAGACGGTTTTTGCCTCACGCACAACGAGATAGGCCGTGTTGGATTGCGTTCCGTCGGTCTGGCCCTTCGTGGTGTAGGAGCGCAACTCTTCGAGGGGGACGCGCCGTGGTGAGGGTGTGGTCAACAACTGATAGTGTTTTTCCAGGGCCTGGCGGCACCGCTTGAGGTGGTTGTAGGCGGCGCGGGCCCGTTCTTCGCCAATGGGCAGATTGTCGGGCAGGGGGGGGAGTGGCTTTCCTGCAAATTCGTCAAGCCGTTCGGGAGGGGGAGAGAATCGGAGCAAATGGTAGTAGGGCGCGACAACCTCTTTGAGAAATGTCCGCGCTGTGTAGAACCAGACATCGCCATAGGGCAGTACGTCGGGGTTGTGGGAGATGATGTTGCGAACGCCGGTACAGGACGGGGGGGGGCCGTCGGGGATCTCCGTGGAACCTGACCCGCTGAGACTCTGCAACAGCCGGCTCTTGCCCTGCTGCCTCCGCCCGACCACCCCGATATTGAGCGTTTCGCGGGCAAAGCGGTGTTTCATGCGTTCCAGGGTTTCCAGTTCGGCAGCAATTTTGCTCCGGGTTGGTGAGAAGTCAATGGCCCGCAACCGTCCGACAATTTCCGCATTGCCTACCTGGAGGATCTGGTCGCGCTGGTGTTCGAGCGCGGCTATGGTTGTCGCAAGTGTTGTGAGCTGGTGCTGGACAGATTCGCTCCGGGCGGCGAGCGGCTTGCGCTCTTCGAGAATGCGGCTTATCTGTTCAGCCCGTCTGGTGCTCATGGGTTGCTGCCTTTCTCAGGAAACTGCTATGCTAAGAGTATATGGCATAGTGGTAGGTATCGCGACACTCCGCACGCACACAAGCGCGGCGGCTTCTTGCGTGCGGCTCCCCACGGAAGTCCGCACAACAAGCCATTTGCCCCGTGTCCAGGGGGCTACGCATACTCCGCGCTGCGCCGAAGCGACAGCCGGTCTACGATACGTGAGCAGAACCGCTCAAACTCTATCGGTTTTACCCATCTGGAGGTTCGCAGATGGAACCAGATACCGATACGTTGGAAAGGTGCATTCCCAAACCCTGAATACCGCTCGTCTGCCACAATGGGCCTTTGGTTTGTGGGAGGGAAAACCTGGACGGTATTGTACCACAGGCAATACAATAGTCCAAGTGCTCGCCATTCGGCGGGCTAAAGCCTTTTGAGAAGCTCGCCTATCTCCACACCCTGAAGGGCGGGAGCTTGCGGCGGGCTTAATCGCACGCTGCCCTCACCGGGTGGGCAAGGTAGGCATCACCCGCCGGGTGTCTACCAGGATGCGCGCCAGGGGAAGAAGGCGCGGCCAGTCGTAGTCCGAATGGTCGGTGACAATAACGACGCATTCCGCTTCGGTCATTGCGGCTTCGAGATTGTCCACCGATTGCATCTCAATACCATCATAACACACCCTCGGCACGTAGGGATCGTGGTAGGCAACATTCGCTCCTTTGGCCTGCAACAGGTGGATAATATCCAGGGCAGGTGACTCGCGAATGTCTCTGACATTTTTCTTATAGGCTACTCCCAGAATGAGGATACGGGTCCCTTTAACCGGTTTGGATGCCTCGTTGAGCGCATCCTGAACCTTCTGCACCCAGTAGCGCGGCATAGAGGTATTGATCTCGCTGGCCAGCTCGATAAACTGGGCATTGTAGTTGAGGACCTTGAGTTTCCAGGAGAGGTAGTGGGGGTCAATGGGGATACAGTGCCCCCCCAGCCCCGGCCCCGGCGTAAACTTCATAAAGCCAAACGGTTTGGTAGCCGCAGCATCTATCACTTCCCAGGCATCCAACCCCAGGGTGTCGCACATCAGGAGCACCTCGTTGACAAGGCCGATGTTGACAGCACGGAAGGTGTTCTCAAGCAGTTTTACCATTTCGGCGGCTTCGGTTGAGGAGACCGGCACAACTCGTTCAATGGCTTTTTCATAGAAGGTTTTCCCGGCGTGCAAGCAGATGCGAGTAACCCCCCCCAACACCTTCGGAGTGTTGACCGTTGTCCAGTCGCGTCGGCCCGGGTCCACCCGCTCTGGCGAAAAGCAGAGGAAAAAATGCTCCCCCACCTGGAGCGTGGCATCGCTCTCGCGGAGCCGCGGGAGAATAACTTCGGTGGTCGTGCCGGGGTAGGTGGTGCTTTCGAGAATGATCAGCATGCACGGATGGAGATAGCGTGCAATCTGTTCGGTTGCGCTGGCAATATAGGAAATATCAGGGTCGCGGGTTTTGCGGAGCGGGGTGGGGACACAGATACTAACCGTGTCGCATTCCGCCAGGGCATCGTACCGGGTTGTGGCTGAGAGGGTCCCATTCTGGACAAGCGGGGCTACTCGTTCGGATGGGATGTCTTCCACGGGTGAAACTCCGCGGTTGAGCGCGTCAACCTTTGCGGGGTCAATGTCAATTCCGCGCACCTGGTAGCCGGCTTCGGCAAAGACAACCGCCAGCGGCAACCCGACATAGCCCAGACCAATGACCCCGACCCGTGCCTGCCTGGTCTCAACACGATTGATCAACTCTATCAGGTTTTCTGGCATCTGGTTAAAAAGAAGCATACAATACCTTCCTCGCTTTCTTGTTTGCTCAGGAGACGGGACGTTATTTCGCACGTATGGTACCATTGGTCATCTGAAAAAGCAATATGCCCAGGTTTGCTGCGCTCTTTGTTTCCCTTTTTCTTGCCGGTTTCTCAGGTTGCTCCTATCCATACCCGTATATCGGGACCAGAGATGGTATACTACTCTCAGGCGGCAAGAAACCCACAGTTTCTCTTCCCTCTCTGCTGATACCGTTGGCAGGAAAGCAGATCTTGATTTCCCTTGTGAGAAGAAGCCAGAACAAGGGGGTATTTTCGTCTCTGCTGTGTGCAATGAAGAACGGATAAGACCGTGGAACAGACAGCACGGAAACGGCTGGAAGAAGAAAACGCAGAACTGCGCCATCGCCTGGCCGAGCAGGAACAGACAGCACAAAAATATGCTGCCATTGTCTCGGTGGCGGCGGCCCTGCGGGTTGCTGCAAGCCGTCAGGAGATGGTGGCAATTTTGCTGGAAAAGGTTATGTCGCTGTTCCGGGCCAGTGGTGCCTTGTTGCTTACCCGCAACCCGATCTATGGTGATATTGTGGTTGAACAGGGGAGCGGGATATGGGAGTATATGACCGGTATGCTCCTGAGTACAAACGATAGCTCCCCTATAGATTTGCCCGATAGCCAGAGCAGAAAACAGTGGCAGGAACAGATTAAACAGTGTCTTGCCCGTATTGCATTTGAGCAGCATGAGCCACTCTCCTCATTTGTGGCCTGTGTTCCCCTTATTGCCCAGGAGGAAACAATAGGGATTCTTGGCATTGGCTGCGAACATGCAGTAGGCGATGAGGATATGCAGGTGCTCTATGCCATCGGGGATATGGTCTCAAATGCAATACACCGTGTGACGCTCCACGAGCAAACGGAACGTCGCCTCAAGCGCATCCATGCCCTGCACACGATTGACCAGACGATTACAACCAGTCTGAGTTTGCGCGTCACGCTCAATGTGCTGATCTACCAGGTGACAACGCAGCTCGACGTTCATGCAGCGGCGGTGCTGCTCTACGATCCCGAAATGGAACGGCTCGACTACGCAGCCGGACGGGGCTTTTACACCGCCCACATCAAACAATCGAGTATGCGAGTGGGCGAAGGCCTTGCCGGACAGACGGCAATGGGACAGGCTTTTTTTCGTGTAGCCGATATTCGCCAGGCCCAGGTGCCCTGTGTTCGCCAGGAGATGATCGAAGCCGAAGGGTTTTTTACCTACTATGGCGTGCCGCTGGTTGCACGAGATCGCATCAAAGGAGTATTGGAACTCTTCCACCGCTTGCCGCTGCTGCCCGACCAGGAATGGATAGATTTTATGGGCACGCTGGCCGGGCAGGCTTCAATTGCCATTGACAACGCGGAAATGTTCGCACAGCTTCAGCAGTCGAACAAGGAGTTGAGCCGGGCCTATGATGCAACAATTGAGGGATGGGCGCGGGCCCTGGAACTGCGCGACGCAGAAACCGAGGGACACTGCCGGCGGGTGACAGACCTCACCATGCAGCTTGCAATAAAAATGGGGGTGGGTAAAGAAGATCTGGTGCATATCCGACGGGGAGCTATCTTGCACGACATTGGCAAAATGGCCATTCCCGATGCAATTTTGCTCAAGGCAGGCCCGCTTACCCCGGAGGAGCGGGCCGCAATGGAGCAGCACCCGACCTATGCCTACAATCTGCTTTCCTCAATCCCTTTCTTGCAGCCAGCCCTCGACATCCCCTACTGCCACCACGAAAAATGGGATGGGACGGGCTACCCCCGCGGCTTGAAGGGCGAGGAAATCCCTCTTGCTGCGCGTATTTTTGCCATTGTAGATGTCTGGGATGCTCTCCGTTCAGACCGCCCCTATCGCAAGGCCTGGCCGGTCGGGCGAGTGTATAGCTACATCCGCAAGATTTCGGGGAGCCATTTCGACCCCGCAGTTGTCGAAACATTCCTGGCAATGCACCCCGAAGACCAGGGGACATCCAGCGGGTAATACCGCTCAATCGCTCAATCGCTCAATCGGTCTGGATGTCCTTTGCCCATTCGCGGTTTTCTTTATACCAGCGGACAAGGTTCGCCACACCCTCTTTCAAGTGCGTTTGTGGTCGCCAGCCGAGCAATTCGTGGGCCCGCCCGATATTGGCCCAGGTGTCCAGCACATCGGCCGGGTGGCGCGGCTGATAAACGCGCTGAGCTTTCTTGCCCACCAGCTCTTCGACCATACCGAGCACGTCCATCAAACCAACCGGCTCATCAGACCCCAGGTTGATAACCTCGTAGCCAGTTGGCTTGAGGCCGGCAATCGTTCCCCGTGCAATATCCTCAACATAGGTGAAGTCGCGGGATTGTTGCCCATCGCCAAAAATCGTCACCGGACGTTCTTCGCTAACCCACTGCACAAACCGAAACAGGCTCATATCGGGCCGCCCCGCGGGACCATAGACGGTAAAATAGCGAAAGACCGTGACATCAATCCCATAGAGATAGTGGTAGGTATAGCACATTGTCTCGGCGGCTTTCTTCGAGGCTGCGTAGGGCGAGAGGGGCATATTGGTATTGGCATCCTCGCTGAATGGGCGCGGATTTTTCGCCCCGTACAGGCTGGAGGTTGAGGCAAGGACAAACTTTGGTACCTCGTGCGTCCGGCAGAGTTCCAGCAGGTTGAGTGTCCCCGTCGCGTTCGTTTCCAGGTATACCCACGGGTTTTGCACCGACTGGCGCACCCCCGCCCGTGCCGCCAGGTTGATGACTGCGTCGAACCGCGTGGCGAACACGTGCTCCAGGGCCGGGCGGTCGCAAATATCAAGCCGATGAAAGGTGAAGTCTGACGATTTCAGCCTTTCGAGCCGCCACTGTTTCAACCGCACATCGTAGGCATCGTTCATATTGTCTATTCCGACCACCCGATGGCCCTGCTGGAGCAGCATCTCACTCACTTTTGCAGCGATAAAACCGGCACATCCTGTCACCAGATATGTTGGCATCTCAAGACCTTTCCTGAATTGCAACCGTGTACGAATGGGGGAGCCGGAAACCTCTTCTCTTCTTCCCCCTATGTTTCCTGGTTTCTATTTCCCGCAGTATACCACGGAACGGAGCAGACTATGGCCTTGATCTTGCAATTTTGCAATTTTGCCGAGACATTGACAGCACCCATAGCCCGTTGTATACTACACACCAATACACACCGATGCTTACATCTGCAAGATCGCTTTGAGAAGACCGTTTCGAGATTGTTTGAGGATGCTATGCAACGCATCAACATTACGCTTGATGATGAAACACAAGAACTCTTGACGACGCTGGCGACAACGTTTTATGGGGGCAACCGTTCGCTGACCATCCGCGAGTCGCTCCAGTTGCTGGCCGCGCAGGTCGGACATAAGGGATGGGTCATCCGCGGCTATGTGCCAGCCCTGGCCGACCCCTCCGCTGTCTGCCATAGCTGCGGGCGGGCCTGTCTTCAGGGCGACGTATTCTATCGCCCGGTCTTTGAGCGCGGCACAGGCCAGCAAGTGCTTGACCATCTGCCCCGCTCGAACTGGCTTGAATGCCAGCAGTGCGCCGAAAAGCAACTGTAATACCAGGTTGTCAGGAGATTTCTTGCTCCGAAGTGTTGTTGCGTTTCGTATTGAAAAGAGTTTTCAATAGCAGGTTCACAGGATTACAGGATCAAGAGAAAGAAAAGAAAGGACAGGAAAAATGGGACAAAAACGCCCTGGAATGGTGTTGATGAGGATACCGCGCTTGCTTACGTTCATCCTGCTGCTGATAGTTGCATTGTTTGCCACGGCCTGTGAAGGAGAGACGGCCTCACAGCCAACTGTTCCCCCGACCAGCGTGGGAGCAACGGACCCACAGCCGACTGTTCCCCCGACCGACACAGGAGCAACAGGAGACGAGGCCGCCCCCCCCCCCGCTGCGGAATCAGCCCCCCTCCAGATTACCGTCAGCATTCAACCACAGGCCTACTTTGTCGAGCGTGTGGGGGGAGATCATGTTGCGGTGACGGTGATGGTCCCGCCGGGCGGGTTTCCTGGCACCTACGAGCCAAAACCAGAACAGCTTACCGCACTGAGCAACGCCAATGCCTATATCAGCATTGATGTGCCCTTTGAGCGGGCCTGGTTGGAACGCTTCCGCAGTACCAACCCCGATATGCTCATGGTAGATACGACACAGGGCATTGAGCGGCACCACATTGGCGAACACGAACACGAGGGCGAGGACGAAGGCGGGCACGAGGACGAGGCTGGCCAACCTGACCCGCATATCTGGCTCTCGCCCTCGCTGGTCAAGGTGCAGGCACGAACCATTGCCGATGCGCTCATTCGCCTCGACCCGGCGCACAAAGCAGACTTCGAGGCAAACCTGGCCCGCTTCCTTGCCGATATTGACGCACTCCACCAGGAAATCACGACAACGCTGGAATCGCTGGAAACACGAAAGTTTATGGTGTTTCACCCGGCCTGGGGCTATTTTGCCCAGGACTACAACCTGGAGATGATACCAGTTGAGGTGGGAGGGCAGGAGCCGAGTGCGGCGGAGCTAGGCAGCCTCATCCAGCAGGCAAAAGCTGAACAGATCAAGATTGTCTTTGCACAACCGCAGTTCAACCCGAATTCAGCACAGACGATAGCCGACGAAATTGGCGGCGAAGTGATGTTGATTGACCCGCTGGCTCACGACTGGCTGGCCAATCTCCAGTCTGTTGCCGACACCTTTGCAACCGTGCTGGCCCCTTCGTCGGAATAATGCCATCTTTGCCTGAAAAAAACCACAAAGACACAAAGAAGGGCACAGAGGCTTTGTAAAAGGGGCTTCCTTTGTGTCTTTCGTGCCTTTGTGGTGAAACTATCTCCGAATTTAGTATAACGCCCGAATAACGAAAGTTGAGGGAAACCATGACACCCCCCCACGCGCTCCAGCCTACCAGCGAGGTTATTTCGGTGAAAAACCTCTGGGCAGGATACAACCACGAACCTGTTCTGAAAAATATCACCCTCTCGGTCTACCATACCGATTTTATCGGATTGATTGGCCCGAACGGGGGGGGCAAGACAACGCTCCTCAAGGTGTTGCTCGGCTTGCTCCCCCCCACCCGCGGCGAGGTAAGTATCCTGGGGAAGAACGTCCGCAAAGGGCGGCGATATGTTGGCTATGTGCCGCAGTCGGTTGAGTTTGACCATGCCTTCCCCATCAGTGTGTGGGAGGTGGCGCGGATGGGGCGGCTGAGCAGTCGCGGGCTATTGCGGCGGTTTACCGCGGAGGATGAAGACCGCGTCGCCGCGGCCTTGCGCCGTGTGGGGATGCTCGATATGCGGAAGCGGCCCCTTGCAGAACTGTCGGGCGGGCAGCGGCAACGGGTATATGTCGCCCGCGCCCTCGCTGGCGAACCGGCTATCTTGCTGCTAGATGAGCCAACAACCAGCGTTGACCCGCAGGCGCGAACCAGCATCTATGAAATCCTGAGCGAACTCAATGACCATATGACTATCTTGCTCATTTCGCACGATATGAACGCCATTTCATCCTATGTCAAAACTGTGGGCTGTCTCAATGGCACGCTGGTATACCATCGGGAGAAACTCATTACCCAGGATATGCTCGAAACAACCTACCAGTGCCCGATTGATCTGATCGCGCATGGGGTGCCCCACCGCGTCTTTCCCGAACATATCCACGATGATACCCAGGCCGCCCATGCTCTCGACCATCTGCATACCCTTCCCGATACTTCTGACAACCATACCAATTATCGGGAAGAACGGCCCATCGAACTTGTTGAGCAAGAGAGGAATCACCCATGATCGCATCGCTGGTTGAGGCCCTACAATTCACTTTTATGCAAAACGCGCTCCTGGCAGGACTGCTCGTGAGCGTTGCTTGTGGCATTATTGGCACGTTCGTTGTCATCAATCGCATTGTCTTCATCAGCGGCGGCATTGCCCACACCGCCTACGGGGGGATTGGCCTGGGCTATTTTTTTGCCTTCAACCCGGTGTGGGGGGCCGTGCTGTTTAGCGTCCTCTCGGCCCTGGCGATGGGGACAATCCAGCGCACCACGCGCCAGCGGGCCGACACGATTATTGGCGTGATGTGGGCAACCGGAATGGCCCTCGGTATCATCCTCATAGACCTCACCGAGGGCTACAAGGCCAATCTGATGAGTTATCTCTTTGGCTCCATCCTCACCGTTCCCACCACCACCCTCTGGACTATCCTCGTGCTTGACCTGATCATCGTTGTCCTTGTTGTGCTCTTCTACAAAGAACTGGTCGCCATCTCGTTTGACGAGACCTTTGCTACGGCGGCCAATGTTCCGGTCCACACGCTTTCGCTTGTGCTCATTGTGCTCATTGCCCTTACCGTGGTGATGACCATGCAGGTCGTTGGCTTGATTATGGTCATTGCCTTGCTCACGATACCGGCGGCTATCAGTGCAATGGTTGTGAAAAATCTAAAAACCATGATGGTGGGGGCCAGTCTCCTGAGTGTGCTTTTTACCGTGAGCGGCATATGGGTTTCCTATGCATTCAACCTCACGTCGGGCGCAACAATTATCCTCATTGCTGCTGCGGCCTACGCGGCGAGTCTGTTCGGACAATGGCTCCGTCGGGCAAGCGCAGCAAGAGGGTAATGCCGGCCTGGCCCTGGAATTGGATATTTTGCACAAATGAAATGGCGATAATTTTGTTGAAATCATACAAGCCCGGTGCTATGATAGAAACAGCTAAGAGAACGGGACTGAGAACCACAAGAAAAAGGAATAGGTTCGATACCAAAGGCGGTATCTCAATATATCAAAGGGGAGGCAATCATGCATACGAAGGATCAAGGACGGACGACCGTACACGAACTGATTGAACACATGCCGGAAGCAAGCCATGTTCTGCGCTCGTACAATGTAGATGTCACGGCCAGCCAGGAGCTGACGCTCGCCGAAGTTGCCCGAAGTGTTTCAACTTCGCTGGACGACATTATGGCTGTTGTAGAATATCGCATGCGTCAGGCAGCAAAGAACCACTAGAAGAAACGACAGACAGATACAGCAAGGCGGGGTTTCCCTTTGAGGAGGGTCCCCCGCCTTGCTGATTCCCATTCAGCCACAGCGTTCTAGCCTAGCGGCGGTTGCCCAGAATACGCAGCAGCAGCAGGAAAAGATTGACAAAGTCGAGATAGAGTTTCAATGCCCCGATAATGGCAACGCGGCGCATCATCGTCTCATCGCTCGACTGGAGCTGCATGGCCATCTGCTTGATTCGCTGCGTGTCCCAGGCCGTCAGCCCCACAAAAATGAGGATACCCGCATAGGTAATAACCCAGTAGAGCATTTCATTGTGGAAAAACAGATTGACCACGGACGCAATCAGAAACCCGATGAGAGCCATAATCAGAAAATTCCCGATGCCGCTCAAGTCTCGTTTCGTCATATACCCGTAGAGACTCATTGCGCCGAAGGTGCCCGCTGTGACAAGAAATGTCGAGGCAATTGAGACCGGCGTATACATGATGAAAATAACCGACAGCGTCAGTCCATTGAGGGACGAATAGAAGAGAAACATGCCGGTTGCCAGATTTGCCGACATGGAGAAGATTTTTGCGGCCAGTATCCAGACGAGAACCAGCTCACCAATGAGCAACCCGAAGAACACAAACGGATTGTTCAAAACAAACGTCCGGAGGGGTGCGGTATTGGAAACAAACATGGCTATTGCCCCTGTCACCAGCAACCCCGCCATCATCCAGGCGTAGACCTGGGTCATCACCCCTTGAAGCCGGAAACTATCGACCGGCTGTGCTATCCGATACTCCCGATCATACATCTGCTTTCCTCCTTGTTTACTGTGTTGGGACAATCACTGGGAGCGCAAGCGTTTCGCTTGCCCCGATGCGCCCCCCTCCCAATCCCTCCCCCCACTGGTGGGAGGACAGGTGGGGGGACCTGAACGATTACTCACTAGCCATACGATTCGGGACGATGGTCTGCATTGAAGGTCTCTTGAATGCGAAGTCGCTCAACCTTGATTGGCTTGCGGGCAAGCACACGCAAGCTGGTATTGCATTGCGGGTTGGCGCAGACGATGCTGGAGCCAGCAACAACGTGGGCCTGCACCGCGAGTTTCTGCCCACACTGTGGGCATACCACAAATTCAACTGCCATAGGCTCAGTTCTCCGAAAACAATGCGTCTACAAAACTTTGCGAATCAAACAGAACCAGGTCATCTATCTTTTCGCCCGTGCCGATGTAGCGGATAGGGCGTTCAATATCTTGCGAAACGGCAAATGCAATCCCCCCCTTGCCCGTACCGTCCATTTTGGTAATGGCAACATCGGTCACTTGGACGGCTTTGAGAAAGGATTTTGCTTGTAATACGCCATTTTGCCCGGTGGTGGCATCAATGACGAGCAGCACTTCGTGGGGGGCATCGGGTAGCCGCTTTCTGATCACGTTTCGCAGTTTTTCTAGCTCCTGCATCAAGTTGTACTTGGCGTGGAGCCGTCCCGCGGTGTCAATGATGAGGACTTCGCCCTCGCCATCCAGGGCCTTTGTCACGGCATCGTGGACCACCGCGCCCGCATCGGCCCCCTGCCCGCGGCTGACAATGGGAACGCCGGCCCGCCCGGCCCAGATTTCAAGTTGTTCGCTGGCCGCCGCACGGAAGGTATCGCCCGCGGCAATCAAGACTTGTTTTCCGGCCCGGCGATACCGCTGGGCCAGTTTGGCAATGAGCGTGGTTTTGCCGGCCCCATTGACCCCGACAACCAGCACAACATAGGGCTTTGCCTCAATCGGAGGTTGCTCTACGCGCTCTTGCAACACGCTCACCATTTCGGCTTTGAGCATATCGCGGGCTTCGCGGGCCTTTTTTACCCCGTAGCGTACACAACGGTCTTTCGTTCGGTTCACCAGGTACATCGAAGTTTCCACACCGACATCACCCTGGATGAGGGCTTCTTCTAGCTCTTCCCAGAGTTCGTCGGTAATTGGCTCATCCGAGGTGAACAACTGCGTAATCTGCCCGAAAAATCCCTTCCGCGATTTTTCCAGGCTCTGCCCGACTTTTGCTTCTTCCTGTCGGGCCTCTTCTTCGGTCTGTGGTGCATCTTTGCCCCGACCAAAAAGCCGTTTGAATACTGACATAGGTTTCCTCTGTTTCTCCGCCGGTTTCTCTCCGGTTTCTCCCCTCTTCAATTATAGCCGATTACGAACATTTTTGTAAGCGTTCACCGGGTTCGTCCAATCCCCCAATCCCTGGGAGCGCAAGCGTCCCGCTTGCCCCGATATGGACGGTGTCCCCCCCTCCCAATTCATCCCCCCGCTGGGGGGAAGGATTGGTGGGGGGACTGAACGATTACCGTTTTTTCAGGCCCAGCCGAGGTCGTCGCTCTTCTTTTTCTTCCTGGCCCCTGGTATGCCGTCTCCTCCCTCGTCTTCCTCGTCCCCTTCTTTGCCGGCTTCGCCCAGTTCTTCCTCAAGCATCTGGTCTATCATTTCGTCCCAGTCCTCGCCAGCTTCATCCCCCAATTCCTTCCCCATCCGCCGGGCCCACTGGGCAATCGAGCGTGGGTCATTCTCATCGAGGCCCGCAAAGGTGGAGGGGTCGGCCAGGGCTTCCATCCGTGCTTCTTCCGATTTTACCGTTGCAAAGCGCGAGATAGCCCGTCGGATTTCGCTGCTGTGGCAGCGGGGGCAGGCAAGGCCGGGCGGGTCGTCAAACCCGCGAACCAGTTTTTGAAAATGTCCATTGCATTCCAGGCAGCGGTATTCATAGATAGGCATAGCTATTTCCCCCTGATCTGTTTGATAACTTTTGGCAGGTTTGGCAGCAAGTCGCTGGCCAGTGCCCCGGTGTCGCCGAGTGTTTCGCGGACCATGTCGCCGGCCTGCGCATGGAGGTAGACCCCAAGCACGGCGGCATCAAACAGGGTCATTCCCTGGGCCAGCAATCCCGCCAGAATCCCCGCCAGCACATCGCCCGTGCCGGCAGTGGCCAGGGCCGGGTTGCCTGCCGTATGCACCACACTGCGTCCGTCGGGTGCGGCAATGACTGTGGTTGCTCCCTTGAGGACAACCACCTGGCCCCAGCGGGCCGCAGCATCGGTTGCAACCTGTACGTGGTCTGGTTCCAGCTCATCAACGTTGAGCAACCGTTTCATCTCCCCCGGATGGGGGGTCAGGATGCATTCCTCACGCGGGAACTGTTCGTACCAGTTCTCAATGGTTGCAAGGATATTCAGCCCGTCCGCATCGAGGACGAGGGGGGGACGTTCGTAGGGGGGGCTGGCTTCGGACGGTTCGGTTTCAGCTTTCTCGCTGGTTGTTTCCGGTGTCCCCGTGCGAAACCCTACCCGATCTTTTTCCCGTTCTTTGCCCTTCTTTGCCTGTGCTGCCCATCCCTCTGGCTCCCTCCCATGCTCTGCTTCTCCTACGCGAAAGCCAACCGGTGATTGCTCCTGGGGGGCTTCCAGGTTGAGTACCCGTTTGAGAAACTGGACGGTTGCCTCTTCGTGCCCCAGGCCCGGCCCGATGAGAAGAGCCTGGTAGTTCCCAACGTGTTTCATCAGTTCCGTGGCCGCTTGCCGCCCAAGTGTGCCAATATCGGCTTCGGGCAACGGCAGCAGCGTCACCTCGGGTCCGCGCCCGCTGGCCCCGACGATGCTTCGGGCCGTGGCCAGCGTGACCAGCCCGGCCCCCACCCGCCCGGCTCCGGCCGTGGCCAGGATACTCGCGCCGGGGTAGTGGAGCGACCCCGCCACAACCAGCACTTTTCCAAACGTTCCTTTGTGTCCATCGGCAGGACGCTCCGGCAGGAGCGAGCGGGCCTTCTTTGCATTCATTGTCTCACTCATTATTGCCTCCAGCTTTTCAGATGGAATACCAATATCGGCAACCTGGATGGTGCCGGCGTAGCGGTGTCCAGGATACGCCATCAACCCGCGCTTGATCAAGCCGGTTGCGATGGTTCTGTCGGCGGCAAGGGCTACCCCAAGAACCTGACCACTATCAGAATGTATCCCCGTTGGCATATCTATTGCCAGCACTGCGGGCAACGGCAACTGTCCCGCTTCCCTATGGTTGCGGAGACGGGAGGTCTTTCGCCAGTGATTGACCCGTTCCACAATGGCGGCCAGCGTTCCTGCAACCGGGCGGCTCGTGCCCATCCCAAGCAGCGCATCTATCACCAGGTCTGTTTCGTGCAAGAGATTGTTCAAACGTTGCTGGTTGTCGTCGGTGTCGGCCACTACCTCAACCATACCACGCTGGCGGCATTGCTGCCAGTTTGCGTCGCGCTCCGGACCTTTTCGGTGCCAGATATAGAGCAATACCTGTGCGTCAGCATCGTGCAGGTGCCGCGCTGCAACCAACCCATCCCCGCCATTGTTGCCCGGACCCACCAGCACAACAACGCGCTTGCCGCACACCTCTCCCAACTCGTGAAACGCTTCCTGCGCCACGCCCCAGCCGGCCTGCTCCATCAGGCTTGCCCAGCTCGCGCCGGCCTCAACTGTTGCCTGTTCCAGGTATCGCATCTGTTCTGTTGTAACAAGATAGCTTGCCAGATCGAGGTTTTTCCTCACTCCTCACTCCTCAAGACATCGTCGGGAACCTGGGCCCCTGGTGCGTAGTGGCTCCCAATAAGCGCGATGTCTGTTGCCCGCGAGTCGTAATCGTGCCCATTGGCATAGATGGAAACGCTCCGCAGGTAGCGCGTGTCAGGGAGCCATTCCGGGTCGCGTAGCTCGATAACCAGATGAAACCACTCATACCGTTGAACCGGGTAGTAGGTGATACCGGGGGCATATACTGGCTCCTGGTCGCTCTCTTCCCTTGTGTAGACACAGATAACCCGCTCTTCTTCCGGGTCGGTCGGCATATGCTTTTTCGAGATGAAGCGGATCATAAGCGGGCATTCCGTCCCCGCGTCGCCCGTCAGGGCCAGCGATTGGTAGAGAACTCGCACCCAGACTGAAAAAACCAGCGAACGGTATTCGGAAATATCCACGCCTCCCCCATCGGGGCCCAGGTGCTGAATAATCCCTGTGGTAAAACTCTTGGTCTGATTGTTCCCCCGAATAAACCAGGCCGACCGGATATGCTCATCGGGCGGGCAATCATTCCCCTTTTGCGGTGGGTGACACCCGGAGGAAAGCCGAAAATAACCCGGCGCACTCGACTCCCTCGACCCGCTGTAGATACCAAACACCTGCCACGTATACGAACGGGGAAGCGTGGGCTGGTTCAAGATCGTGGTATTATTATACTCCTCTTCGCTGTACATGCGAAAACTTCCATCCCTGATGAGATTCCAGCGGGCCGAGCGCGGGGCGGAGATTTTGCCCGATGGTTCGATAATCAGCCGTTCGCCCGCGGCCAGCGAGACCGTGGTATTTCCCTTTGAGACACGGGCCAGGCCGGAGCGCACTGCAATGTCAATGACCACGGGATTAACGGTAACATGCGATGGAATCAATACCTGTCGGTCTGGTGGTGTTATATCAATACTATAGCTCCCGCCGGGGGAGAGGTCAACCACAACAGGGGTATCGAGTTGCACGCGAAACCGCACATCCTGGTAGGGTTGCGTGTCAAGCAGGTCGTAGCGAATATAGCCATTGGTTTGCCGAAAGACAATCTCCTGGCGGCGAGTATTCCAACGACTGGTCCGGACACGTTCCAGGGCAATCTCGGCCCCGGCCCACATATCAACCGTGCTAAAATCAAACAGGCGGATTGTGGAAATCTGCCCATAGCCGGCGGAGCGGGCAATGTTGATGCGGTCTCCCTCATTGACCCATTGCTGGTTGCTGGCCTGTTCAAAGATGGTGTGCCCTTTGCGCTGCCATGTTACCCACTCCGAAGGGCCATGAACAAACAGCACGCTTCGGTGGGAGAGCATTGCCGTGGTACGATAGTGCCAGAGGCCATAGCCTGCCCCAAGCAATAGGGCACAGGCAATGCCAAAAGCAATGAGCAGCGTTATCCAGGCCAGTCGCAGGGTTTGCTGGTGGCTTCGGACCTGGACCGAAGGGCGGGTGTTTTCTTGCATCATGATCGCGTCAACATTCCTCTGTCAGTCAATCCTCAGTCAACATCTTGTTTAGTAGTGATCAGCCAGGAGCAAACTCCCGGCTCCGAGCAGACCAACGTTTTCGCCAAGATGGGCAAGCCGAATGGGCACCGAGCGGTAGACATCGGAGATCACGCGCTCCTGCACCACCTGGCAGGCTTGCTCCAGCAAAAATGGATTGGCAGAGACAACACTCCCTCCAACCAGGATAATCTCCGGGCTGAAGAGGTGCAGTGCATTGACCAGGCCAATCCCAAGCAGTTCGGCCTCATCTCGCATCAAATTCTGTGCGGTCTGGTCGCCATGCTTGTAGGCTTGCGAAACATCAGCCGCCGTTACGGTTTGCAGCGTGGCCAGGGTATGGAGGATGGTATCGGGGTTGGCTCCCATTGCGGTTGCTGCGGCGACCCGCATCGCTGTTCCCGATGCCATTTCTTCCCACGACTTTCGCCCCTGTGTCTCTATGACCACATGCCCCAGTTCTGCGCCGGCCCCCATCCGCCCCAGCAGGAGTCGCCCATCCACAATGACCCCCGCCCCGATGCCTGTACTGACAGTAATATACACCAGGTGATTGTAGCCGATGCCTCCCCCAAAATGCCACTCTCCCAGGGCGGCGGCGTTGGCATCGTTGGCGACGCGCACGGGCAGGCCGGTCCGTTCTAGCAGAATATCGCGTAGCGGGAGGTGGTGCCAACCCGGCAGGTTGGGAGAGGTGAACACGATACCCTGGCTATGCTCAATAACGCCCGCTATCCCGATGCCTACTCCGAGCAATGTATCCGATGCGGGGACCATCGAGCGCAACTGGGCGGCATATTCTTCAATCCGATCAATAACGGCATTGGGGCCAAGAGCCACCTCGGTTGGAGATTGGACCTTGTTGATGATAGTTCCCTGCGTATCAAGCAGGGCCGCACGGGTGCGCGTTCCCCCAATATCCACCCCGATGACATATTCCATCTGTCCCCCCTCTCGGTATCTGCAGGTAATATATCAAAGCCCTGCTCACGAGAGCAGGGCCTGGAATTCAAGAGACTTGCCCTTTTCTACCTATCAGATCGTATTCACAGACGAACAATGTCTATCTGTGAGTTATTTAACAATAAGTGTTCCCCAGTCGCCAGCGGCAAAGTGGCCCGGCACGGTGCAGATGTAGAGATATTCGCCGGGAGGCGGAGCAGCAAAGGTGTCTTCGCCCTCGCCACCGGGTTGCTTGTTCTCAACGTGGGCCAGGACGGTATCGGTCAGGTCTTCGTCGTCCTCTGGATAGTATTCTGTGTCGCCAGCGGCCATTGCGACCGAGTTGAACTCCGATGCCATGTCCATGTCGTTGTGGTTGAGCAGAATGAAGTTGTGCTCCTGGGTCTTGGATGTGTTGGTGAAGTGGACCACGACTTCCTGGCAGGTGTCGGCTTCGATGGTGATTTCTTTCTTGTCGAAGGCCAGTTCTTCGCCCTTGATGCCGATTTCAAAGGTCACGGTCGGGCCGGTCATCTCATCGCACTCGCCCGGAGCAACAGCGACTTCTTCCTCTTCAGTCTCTGCATCAGCTTCTTCCTCTTCTTCTTCTGGTTCCGGGGTGTCGGTTGGCTTCGGCTCTGGCGTGTCGGTTGGCTTCGGCTCTGGTGTGTCGGTTGGCTTCGGCTTCGGTGTAGCCTCTTCCTCTTCGGCTTCTTCGTCCTCAGCCTCTTCCTCTTCGGTCTGAGCATCTGTCATTGTCGCGGTCGGGGGAGGGGTTGTCTCAACACAGGCAGCAATAACGAGTGACAGGATAGCCACGAGAGCAAGCATCCAGAGCTTCTTCACGTTCCTCATTGTACCATAACTCCTTTCTTTGAGCTTCTGATCTCCACGAAACGGTACTATACCGAAATGGGTTTGCTACCCCAGGCATAGTATCGCACACGTTGTTCTTTTATGACATATCGCAGGAATGGAACCCTGCGGCTTCTTGCCTGAACAATGTTCTTGTTCAGGCCCTGCGATATGGTATCATAAAGTGCTAAATGTTGCAATTTGCCATAAATGAAAGAACAATTGGCATGATTTGTCATTGCTTTTGCTTCCTCACCTAATACTGCGGCTTCGCAACGCCCGGATTTTGTGGGAAAGCGTTCGGGCCCACGGCAGCAGCGGCCTGCCTACCACGCATGCCAGCCAGAGAAAGGCGGGGCGGGGATGGGGCCATAGCCGCAAGGCCCGCCGATAGAACGAGCAGGCGGTTGATATGCGGCCCAGACCAACCAGGCGATTGGCCAGGGAGATACAACGGTAGGCAATTGCCTGTTCCCGCAGCGGGGCCAACCGTGGCTCGCGGGCACAGGCCATCTCAATCACGGCCAGTTCACTTGCAAAGATGCGGGCCGGATCTTCGCTGCCGGTGCTGCTTGTGGAGTGTACCCGATAGCCGGCGAGGGGACGGCGAATTACTCCCACCGGATAGCGGGCCGCAATACGAAGCCACATTTCCCAATCTTCTCTATTCCTTAGCAAGCACGATTCCTTGAATAATCCAACCTCATTAAAGACACTTCGGTTGACCACAACTGTTGGAGTTGAAATGAAACAATTGAAAAGAAGTTGATTAGCTATATCTCCTTCATAATGACGATACCACTTGCTTGTAAGGAATAACTGTTTTTTTGTCTGGCTATTATCAAAAGCGAATATATCAGAATAACTCCAATCCAATCCAGTCTTTTCCAAAAAGTCTATCTGAACTTGAAGTTTTTCTGGATACCACAAATCATCCGCATCAAGAAAGGCGATATACTTCCCGCACGATCCCCGAATACCAACATTGCGAGCGGATGCCTGGCCCCCGTTTTTCTTGCTAATGCACCACGCATAGGGAAATTGCGCAACCACATCAAGGGTATGATCGGTCGATCCATCATTCACAACAATGACTTCGTAATCTTGAAATTCCTGAGCGAAAACGCTCTCTAGCGTTTCGCCAATCCAGGCCGCGGCGTTGTAGGCGGGGATGACGACGGTGACGAGAGGGGGCATGGGAATTAGTCCTTTCTCTGTTTAGTGTATTAACGATGCGGCATCTGTATAACTTGTTGATGCAAGAATGAAATCACAGATTGCATCTACTTCAGGGAAGTGGCCTGGCTTTAGTTCGTCCAAGTACTTGATAGTGGGACGGATTTCATCTGGAGCCAGTTCCTGCATTGCAGGGAAAGGTACCATATGCCGCTTGAAAAAGAGATAGGCGTATCGTCGTGCAAGCGGAACATTAACGGTAACGTACTCAGATCCGCTATCAGGATGGAGCGTTTTTTGCAGGAGGGAAAGATACTCAGCACGGGTTTCGCAATCAAGCGTAAAACCCTTGTATTGGTAGTGTGTTCGAGCAGCAGTCAAAACTGGTTTCCCCTCAAGGGCCGCCTCCAGCCCGATGGTCGAGGTATAGACCAATACCGCATATGCCATTTCGATAAGGCGATATGAACTGATGTCACTTTCCGATGGGATGACAGAAACATTGGGAGGGAGGGAGGGAAATACCGTATTGATACGATCCTGAAGACGCTCGATGGTTTCCTGGTTTTTTAGACGAACTTCGGCGGGGTGCAGGCGAATCACTAGCTGGTAATCAGGTTGTTTCTCGAAAAAACGAATCATCTCATACACCCAATCGGTGAGGCTCTCGAATGCCGTATTGCGATTAAGAACTGCGCTATCCCAGACAATATTTGGGAACAGCATAACAACCTTCTGGTTTTCCTGTAGATGAAGTTGCTCTTTAATAACCGCGATCCGTTCTTCTACCGTTGGCCAATACTTCACCAGCGAATGTTGATCTTTGCGCCGACCGGCAAGATATTCATCAAGCCATGTCTCCTCTGAAGGAGTCAGGCTTGTTTTTGCCTGAGCATCCCAGTGATCAGAGAGATCAAAATGACAGGCGATTTTCCCCCGTGCAAATACAAATGAATTGGTAAGAAAACCAACTTCGTAGTTCACCACTGGAATAGCGTTTTTCTTTGCCAGTGCAAGCATAATTTGTTCTTCAAAAAACAATCCGTTCACCAGGAATATAATATCGGGTTTTTGTTCTGCAAGTAATTGCGTTATTGCACTGGTAACGAGAATAGCACCATAGAGAAATTCTCGATAGACCTGCTTGCTTTGGGGATGATAGCCCAAATCTTCAACCAGTAGAAAGCCTTTAACGGAAAGCAGCACCATTTTTCCTAAGGGAAGATCCCCATAGGTAAACCCGTCAAGATCATCATCAGAGAGGTTATCAATCGTTTGACGAGCAGTTTTTTTTAGCTCTGGAGTGAGGAATTGGCTTGTTGGGAAATTAGGAAAACCAGTTCGCTCCAACAGGTCGTTTTGATAGGTTATGCAATGGGAGCAAGGCATAGCAAAGGGATGCGCAAGATGAATTCGAGATGCGTTGCATACGGGGAGATTTGCCGCACAGGTACTGAAAAAACATCGTGCACCACGAAGTGAGAGTGAAATTGCCATCAGTTGTTCAAAGAACGTGTTGGTTGTCCAGATGCGGGGGGAATGAAAAAGAATGGATGGCTTACCATTAGGGTTGTAAATCGGCTTTCCATATGAGGTAATGAGTTGTTCCAGTGCTGCAACCTCCGGGCGGATGGCCAATGGTAGAGAGATGCCGTACGGTCTTATCCAGAGATGTATGCGGTTTTTCGCTTTCCTGAGTGTTTCAAAAACCATTGGGTATTTGATTACATGTTGTCTAATCATACTCAGTGTTTTACGGATGATGTTGTTCATACAATGTGGCTCCTCTCAATTTTAGCTTTGCCTTCGTTCAATTTCACTTTTGCTATGGGGTAAAACAATCACGAACGTCGTAACATAACAGTAGAAAGAAGATCTTTGCGTTCATCTGCTGATAACCCGAAAAGGATAAACATTCCACTATAGAGGCACATTCCAGCCATGCCAAACAATCCGAGCGTTATAAGCGTATCGGTGTGGACAAGACGATGTGCTAGAAAGAGCAGCAGCCCAAACACCAATGCAACTGGATAGGTCGGGATTATGACTTCACGTAAAAACCGATTCAGAGGTATTTCAAGGGTTTTGAGATAATACCAGAGGTAGGGTAAAAAGACAATGACTGTTCCGATGACCGTTCCCCAGATGACCCCGGCGACCCCGATGCGGGGGGCGAGGATGATGCTAATAAGTAGATTAACCACGATATTCGGGATCATAATTAACAGAACTGCACGAATATGACCCATGCCAAAAAGAATGTTTTGACCTACTGCAATAGCAGCAATGATGAATACAGAAGAAAGAAAAAGTTGTGCGATAAAGGTGTTGTAAGCATATTCAGGACCAATCCAGACTTGAATAATTGATCTCGATAAAACAAATGCACAAACAATAACCGGAAGGCAAAGAGCCAGCGAGTACTTTGTTCCTTTTAGGAAAAGTTCTTGAAGACGAATGTAATCTTGAGTAGCATAAAGGGATGAAGCCGGAGCAACAATTTGTGGATTCACAAACGAAAGCGCGATAAGGGCCAGGAGTTGAATTTTATAGGCAATATCATAATCAGTCAATAGCGTTGATGTTAGCATAACACCAATGATTATTTTGTCCATCTGATTATAAATGACTGCCAAAATACGGACAAGAAACATTCCTCCACTAAAACGAACAACACTAAAAAGGAGTATTTTATCAAAGCGTAGAACAAAAGATAAATTGGGAAGGATACGCCGGACAACAATCATAGCCAACAGAAGTTTTACGACCGACACTACCAGCATTGCTATTCCCAGTGAAACAACACCATAACCTGAAATAATCATGAGAACACTCAGGACTGCATACAAACTCATTTGTAGGATATTGAGAATACGAATAAAAACGAATTGCTGAAGTCCTACGAGTACAGCCAGAAAAATCAGACTTGGGAACTCTAAGATGGTTTGAACTGCGAGGATAAAGAGGAGCGATTGTCCAACTATAGCAAGAGATGGAGGAAAAGAAAATATCTTTGTAAAAAATAGCCAAGCAAAAACAGCAACTCCTATTGCCCCTATTACCCCTATCCCAAGAAAAAAGTATAGGCCAGCACTAATTACTTGAGCAAGCCTTTCTTGATCCTGCTTGGCATGGTATTCGGCTACAAATTTGACGATAGACGATTGTATTCCCAGATCAAGCAAGGAAAGAAAACCACTTGCTACTGTGAACGATGTCACCAAAACCCAGATACCATACAGTTCTTTCCCTAAATTGTTTATTAAAAATGGAGTAAGGAAGAGCGTAATAATGACAGACCAACCACTGCTTACGGCGGTTAGGATAGTCCCAAAGACCAACCGCTGTTTCATAGGTGTGGCTTATTCCTTTCAAGTATTGTGCTGCAATCTTGTGTCTGTTGGGAATAATATTCTATCCAATTTGATAACAGTTGCAGGTAGTGTGCTCTTGAGGGAGTTACCAATTGCTTTTTGATGTATGGGCGCAATTGTTTCCAAATGGGATACCATAATATCAAACCCTTTTGTACCAGGGACCAGAAGAGAACATACAAACTGAAACGATAATATTGAAGCCGACAAAATGCTGGTGCTTGCTCATTAAGGGATGTACGGAGTGAAGATGGAACATTGTTTTGTATAGTATAAGTTTCAATATAATGCCATGCTCTTTGTGTTGCCTTTCCATCAAATGGGCCCAGGTATTCTGAGAAAAACGATGTTCGTTGCTTCTGTATTGCTTCATCATTTGTTGAACCTTGAAACTCATACACCGCCTTAACCAATTCTTCTGGAGAATGTACGCAGCGAAGAAGGTGAGGAACTTCATGAAAAGGGATTAGCAAATCGGCGTAAGTATTGGCTTTCCCTGCCCAAAAAGTATAAATAACATTTTTTCTGGCGATCATTGCTTCAAATAGTGCAGTAGTTTGAAACCCTACAATAATATCTGCATTGATGATAAGATGCCTTACATCCAATTCGCCATCAAGAAAGAAGAAATTTTTATTCCAAAGTGTTCCACTAAAATTCTGTAGTCGTTCTTGCTCGCCGTAATTTTTCTGTTGTGGATGCGGCTTCAACAAAACAACATACCCTTCACTTGCCAGTTTAAGTAGTGTGCTTTCAGTTTGTGAACGCATTTCTTGCCAAAGAGAAGAGGTTCGCTCTCCTTCTGGAGAATAGGCACCCACATCATAACTCAGAAACAAAATTGTTTTAGTTTCTGTTTGAATGGGAATACCAAGATCATTCCATGACAAACTTTGTTCTGGTTCCAAATAGTAGTCGAAACGAGGTTGCCCGGTGACAATGATGTTGTCTCCATTAGCTCCGGTATTCAACCAGAATTGCTTGTGTCGTTCACTACAAACGAGCATTAAGTCACTGATGAATGGGAATGTACGACCAATTTCTGCTGCATGCTCAACCATTGTGTATGGTGAAATTGTTGTTTCTTTTTGCAAGATAATAT
This sequence comes from Chloroflexaceae bacterium, assembly GCA_034436975.1. Lineage (GTDB taxonomy): Bacteria > Chloroflexota > Chloroflexia > Chloroflexales > Chloroflexaceae > JAAUSY01. The sequence continues at coordinate 1,841 of DAOTUE010000084.1, read as the reverse complement.
ACGGGATACCTAGATCTTGTACAGCTTTGATAACATCTCGTAGGTAGTAAAACGTATCAGAAGGAGCAATGACCACGTCAAATGGAAATATCTTGTAATAGTCATATATGATCTGTCGAGATTTTTTCTTCCATAGCTGACGTTCCCTGGAATACAGAGGATCATCCCACGCCCCCTTATGATCCTCCATGATGGGCTTTGGGAGAATGCGAAGGGCCTGCTTCCGAAAGGAAGAGAAGTGAAGGACACGTATAGTGTGCGTACCCGCTTTCTTCCTCATTGCATCAATGTCCTGATCAAAATAATGGTTTATAAAAAGAATGTTCATTGCCACTCCTATTGCTTTACACCAATAATTACTCCCCCCACCATCCCCCACGCCAGCGGCGTACCCCGCTCAATATCCTGCGTGGCCCGCCTTCCCAACACCTCTGGCAGGTATTTCGGGGGCAACCCGTGGCCGGGGCGAATAGAGCGGACATGCTCCTCGGTAAAAACCTCACCGGCCTGAATATCCTTTACCACAAAGAGCGAACGCCGAAACACCCTGCTTGCACCTTCGCGCTCCGTCACCTGGTAGCTCACTTGTCCCAGAGCCTTTTCCGCAACGCGGATAGCCTCGACCATTGCCTTGAACTCGTGCGGCTCCAGCGAGAACGCGCTGTCGGGGCCGGGCATCTCCCGCGAGAGGGTGAAATGTTTTTCCACGATGCAGGCACCGAGTGTAACCGCTGCCACAGGAACAGCTATTCCGAGCGTGTGGTCGGAAAGGCCAGCAACCACGCCAAACGCCTCCGAAAGGTGCGGAATGGTCCGCAGGTTCATTTCTTCGGGCGGGGCGGGGTAGGCACTCGTACACTTGAGCAGGGCGAAGGGTTGGTTGCCCACATTGCGGATGGTCTGCACCGCTTCGTCAATTTCGGCCAGGCTTCCCATACCGGTAGACATGATCATGGGCTTGCCCGTGCGGGCGACCCGCTCGATCAGGGGGAGGTCAACCAGCTCGAACGACGCAATTTTGTAGGCGGGAACGCTCATAGCTTCGAGAAAGTCTACCGCCGTATGGTCGAAGGGGGTGGAGAAACAGGCCATCCCCAACCGTTCGGCTTCGGCTTTCAGCTTCGGTTGCCATTCCCAGGGGGTATACGCCTCGCCATAGAGGTCGTGGAGCGTGCGTCCCTCCCAGATGGTTCCCTTAATATGGAAGTAGGCTTTGTTGCTCTGGATGGTCATGGTGTCGGGGGTATAGGTTTGCAGCTTGATAGCGTCTGCCCCGGCTTCTTTTGCGGCCTGGACAATGCGGATGGCCTGCTCGAAGTCCTGGTTGTGGTTGGCCGACATTTCTGCAATGATGTAGGTCGGGTGGCCGGGGCCGATGGGGCGGTTGTTGATTTGCATAGGGGTCATGGCGTGCTCTTTTCCTGTTGAACCATAGATAACAAAATGGCCATAATGCGAGCGACCATGTTGATATAATACTCCTGGCGATCAATCCAGAGTGTGGTTTCACGAAGGCGCAAAAATCTCCAGCTACTGCCAGTGGTTACGGCCCCGTGAACGGTCTGGATCGAGTTACCCTTGCGCTCATTGAACAATTGAGCGGCTATCATCTGGGCCACACACGGCCCCAATCCACTTTGTATACTATCATTTTTTGCCTCAATAATGACGAGTACGGGGGCATCAAGCACAAATTGTTTCTTTGATCCAGAGATGATAAAATCGCATACCCCACTCAGCCCCTTGCTTGAATCAACGGTGAAATCCACTCCAGAAAAAAGACTGATTTGATGATTGGCCATCTTTCGCAATTCGACCAGCATCGGAGCAATGATCAATTC
>DAOTUE010000083.1:0-2478 GCA_034436975.1 Chloroflexaceae bacterium | reverse complement strand
AAACCGCAACAGACGGGGGACCGAGGCATAGGCCGTTTCTGTTCCTCGCCCGGCCAGGGTGTTGGCAATGGCCGCGGCCAGATGGCTCTTGCCTGTGCCATAACTCCCCCAGAGATAGAGCCAGCCCTGTGGCTTTTCGGCAAACCACTGGCAGATTTGCATTGCCACGTCGAGGCTCTCATTGAATTTGGGGACGGTGGACCACGAACTTCTGAATGTCTCAAATGTGCAATTGGCCAGACTGCCCAGCTCGTTGCGTAACCGCTCCAGCATCGTCTCTGCCTTGCGCCGCTGCGCCTGTTCAATCTCCCGGCGTTTGCACTCGCACATTACCAACCTGCCAAAATCGGGGTGGCCGACCTCGACATCATAAACAAACCAGCCCGCCCCTCCGCACTGGCAGCAGGCTGCCTCCGTGCTAACAACGGCTGGACTGCTTGCGCTCAAATTGCTCACGGATCTGGCGTTTCCGCTCTTCGGGGGTGGAACAAGGTTCGTTCTCACCTCTTCGATAGTCCGGGCTACTGGTTGCAAGCCCGTTTCTATCGGTGTTGTGGATTGATCCGTAGCCATATGGTTCCTCCTTCTGGTTTCGGTTTCGATAGGTTTTGACATCATTAGTCAGGTCACGCACCCAGTAGACCTTTCTCCTGTCGGAATTCAGGGTTCTGGCGTATTTAATGGCAGCGCACGCCTCGGCAGGCGACACATCCATAGCGTACAACGTAGGAAAAACGGCGGCATCACTATTCGTGCTGTTCAGCCGCCAGCCCTGCCCGGTGACATACGCCTCGACCGCTTCTCGCAGCCGCGCCGGCGGAACCGTTTCGGTTGGTTGGAGTTCCTGATGGTTCTGTCCGCCGGTGCGTGTGAGTGGCGGTTGCGTATCGCAATCGCCACTCACGCTGGCTTTCCCCTGGCTTTCTTCTGGTTTTCTATCTGGTTTTCTTATTCCATGATCATGCATGGCATCGGATGACGGGGCATTTGTCATCGGATGAGCGGGGGAACCGTCACTGGATGACAGGGGGCATATATCGTCTGACGATGGAGGGGGCGGGTCGTCTGACGATGGAGGGGGCGGGTCGTCTGACGATGGAGGGGGCAGGTCGTCTGGCGATGTGGGGGGCGGGTCGTCTGACGATGGAGGGGGTGGGTCGTCTGGTGACATAGGGAGTGGGTCGTCTGGCGATGTGGGGGGCGGGTCGTCTGGCGATGTGGGGGGCGATAGTGTCCCGGTGCGAGCACGAGTATTGCTCGATTTTCGCGCACGGTGCTGGTTGGCCCGCTTCTTCTGCTGCTTACGCTGCTTCAATCCCTCGTCATCCACTTTGCCCCGATCAAGCTGAAGTGCGTAGGTAGCGGCGGTGCAGGCTGCAGGGTCGGCGGGACGGACTTCGCGTATCAACCCGTAGCGGATCAGGTTTCCCAGTGCCGTCTTGATGGTGTTGATGGATAAACCGGTGCCGCGATCAACGTATTCTCCATAAACCTTCTTGCCGCGGGCATATTGCACAAAGCTAATCTGGTCTTCGCTGCGCCCCTGAAACCCCAGAATGCGGCGCGTGGTGTAAAGCAAGACGCACATTTCTTCCGGGGTGAGGAGGGGCAGATACTCATCTACGTAAAAGTTTGGTGTCTGGAAGCTGTTGGGGAGGATCTTCCGCGAGCGGGGAGGATCATCCTTGCTTTCTGGCCTGGATGGTTTCTCTTGTTGTTCCATGAGGTGAACCCTTTCTCGTTATTCATAAACCGCGCACACAACGATAGGCCCGACTGCCGTGGGCAGCGCAGGCAATTCGCCTCCAATCCCCCTGGTTCTGCGTGAACTGAGGGTCGCTGGTATCGGTGTGTTATCTCAAGAAAAGGTAGATTATGCGGCTCTCGGAAGCCGATGGGCCTCCCAGAGAAGGATGTGGTCTAAAAGGGTGACTGGTGCCCCACCCGGCTCACCAGTTTGTAAAGAGATGTACCGCACTTCAACAGGTACAAGAATTCCCCCATTGTAGCCAACATTGTAGCCCTTACTTCTTCAGGAGGTGGTCAATTGATGTGACTGCCTCTTTTTGTCTCCCCGGCATAACATGACTGTACGTGTTCATAGTAACATAGATTTGCGAATGGCCCAACAGGTCGCTGACCGTTTTCATATGTTCTCCCTTCGCCAACAGGAACGATGCACAGCTATGGCGCAAGTCGTGAAACCTGATGGTGTCGGGCAATCCTGCTCGTTCCAGCACACTCTTGAAATGCCGTACCAGGTTGCGCGGCGATAGCGGAGTGCCCACCTCACTCGGAAAAACCAGTCCATGTTCGCGCCAGTCTTCTCCCCGGGCCTGACGTTCCTGGCTCTGGTGTTCCTGATGCTGCTGCAACTCCGCTACCAGACTATCCGACAATTCAATTGTTCGCACACCCGCTTCTGTCTTACTCTGACGAATCTGAAGTATCCCCCGTTTCATATCCACAGCGACCCAG